>NZ_MXQD01000011.1:0-268363 GCF_002165585.1 Paenibacillus sp. MY03
GCGGCGAATGGATCTGTCTGCTTCGTGCCTATCTAGAGCAGCCATGGTCGAAGATGTTAGAGAACTTACAGAAGCCGAAGCAGCGAACGAGTCGAGGTAGACGCAAAAAGGGCGGCCGGCCACGTAAGCATCCAAAACGATTAAAGCCAAAGCGCATCCTATATTGGTAAAGTCACCCACAACTGAATCAGGCACACCTAAAAAAATGGAGGGATTGTCGTTGCTCACTTGAGGATGGCCTTTTTGTGTCTTTTGACGTACAACCCTCTGTCAGAAACTCAACTTTGTTTATGAAAATCCTTGGCCCAACTTGTGCCACGAGAATCCGAGAACAACGAATAGCCATTTCGGTAGGCTCTATCTAGGTAGGCTAGCTCTTTGCAAAATTTCTGCGTCTAACACGAGCCCAGTCTTTTATAGCAGAATTTTCTGCTTTATCCGGCCGTCTAGCACGAGCCCGGCCTTTTATAGCGGAGTGTTTCCCGCTTTATTTGGGCACCGGGGCACCCGGCAACAGGTCGCCACCCGCGGCCACTGTGTCCGGCCTAGTTGGTCGCCCGCCTGATCCGCCAGCGTCTTCAGCCGTTGTCAACTTGCGCTATTCACTGCCCAAACTGCACGCAGCCCTGGGACAGTAGCCACTGCTTGATGTCGGCGAGCAGCTGTCCGGCATCCTTCTCGTAAATCATGGCTACTTCCTGCCGATTAGCATAATTGAAACGGATATAACCGCCTAACCGGCGATTGAACAGCTTGCACCCGTATTCGTTCTCGATGACCAGATCCGGCGGAAAGGCTTCGCGGCACAAACCCGCCAGCTGCGGCAGCGTAAGTCTGTCTTGATCGGGCGGCAAGCGCAGGAAGAGATGATTCCTTGTATCCGACCGCGGCTCGTAATACACTTCATCCTCTTGAACATTGCCGTAAACCACGCGAAAAATTTCATCCAGCGAACGCGCATAAGCCTCGTCGTCTTCCGGCTCCGATACATCCAGCGAGAGCCGCTGCAACTGGTCCCCATGCCGAGGGAGCCACAGCACCTGACCGGTCGGTGGATGCACCGCAAGGAAATCGCCGTCCACCGAGCTCCCGATCGCTATCAGCTCGCCGATCTGCTGCTGGGTAATGGGGCTGTCCTCGTCATGCTCCCACAGGTCGTAATCGACGAATGGCTTCAGCACTTCCGCATCGGGCCAATAGACGTTCATCCACCCTCTGTACGTCCCCGCGCCGAAGCGCTGGAGAAACCGCATATATCCCGGCGGGAACACGGCTGTCGCCTTTTCTTCCGGAATCTGCCCGCCCCGCTCAAGCAGCGGATACGATTGGGATACCAAATACATGGCCACACCTCCTATATGCTGTCTCCCGCCTACTTGGCCCCAGCCTCCACTAATAGCTTCTCGATGCCTGCGAAGCCTTTCGAGCGGGCATGCTGCAACGGGGTCACGCCTTCTTTGTCCGCCAGGTCGACATCCGCTCCATGCCGAATCAGCAATTCCACGGTCCGCTCCTGCCTCTCGTTCCCGTTATTTAGAATGATGGCCTCCAGCAGCGCCGTCCAGCCCAGGTTATTGACATGATTGACGTCGATATCCGTCTTCGTCAGCAGTTCCTGGACAACCTCCACGTAACCGTGCTCGGAGGCGGGAATTAGAGCGGTACCTCCGTAACGGTTCGTAATGGCGGGATCGGCGCCCGCTTCGATCGTAAGTTTGAGAATTTCCAGATACCCTTCCGCCCCGGCATATAAGAACGGTGAGTTTTTCATCCCGTCCCGTATATTGACGTCCGCCCCCGCTTCGATCAGCGCCTTCGCCATCCCGATATCGTTGTTGTAGGTCGCGATCATGGCAGGCGTGCGCCCTTCTCCATCCTGTACATTGATGTCTGCCCCGTCCTGCAGCAGCTTTGCAATGGCATCCACTTGTCCCGCTTTCGCCGCAGCCAGCAGCTCTTCATTCAGACTCCCGTTCATGCTCCAACTCTCCTCATCCCGATTTTCTGCAGCTCCGCCGTCAGAATCCGCGCAGCCTTGAAGCACGAACAGACAGCACAGCCCGATAAGCATCCACTTCTTCATGCCTCATTGCTCCTAACCAACCCGATGTATTTCATAAGCTCAGCTATCGCATGGAATTGCGCCTCAAGCTTGCCGTTCAGCCGCTGAAGGGCGTACTGGAACGATTGATCGACCGTGGCATAACGATGTCCTTCGATTTCGTTCAGAAGATCCTTTAAAGTCTCGATATAATAGATCGTCTTCCTTAAGCTGCTGATGACCAAAATTTTGCGAAGCTCGGCTATCGTAAAGGTCCGGTAACCGTTGCCCGGATCCCGTGCCGATACGATCAGCCCTTCCTTCTCCCAATGCCGGATGGCAGAGGCGTTGACTCCGGCTAGCTCCGCCACCTGTCCGATGCTCATCCCATCCGTCAGCTTTACGTTGCGATAACGATCGAATGCCGTATGCCGGACCATTCGAATGATATCCTCGACGCGCCGTTTCTCCTCCTGGGCGATATGCAGCTGCCCGTTTACCAACCAAAGGGCATCCGTTGTCTCCCCGCCCTTGATCTTTCTCATGACATCGTAAGCCAAGGGGATTTCAAAGCCCTTCAATAACCACCGGATGGTGATAAAAGCCTGGAGATGAACGGATGCATAACACCGGTGATTGCCCCCGCCTCTAGGCACGTCGGGAAGCAGCCCTTGCTCTTCGTATCTTCTTAAGGTGGTGGTACTGACACCCAGACGCCGTGCCACTTGACTAGGCGTGTAGACCTTCGCCATGCTCTAGCGCCTCCATCCTTCAAGCCATACCTTAAAGTGCTTCGTTAACTATTCAGCCTACTCTGCATTATACCACCTACATTCTGCCGGACCAAACCGAACGATTGCATCCATGTTGTATCGTAGAAGATGAAACAGATACCGCTGAGGAGGAATGAACGCATTGAAAAAAAACATATCGTTAAGCGACGGTACGGCGCTAGCGGTCGGTTTGGCCGGCAATCCTGCAAATCCGGTCGTTATGCTTCCGGTGTTCAAGCAATCGGTGTACGGCAAGGATGCCGACAACTTGCGCATGTGGGGCGTCGATCCCGAGCTGGGCAAACACATGGTCGAGGGGCTGTCGGACCGGTTCAGGATTTTATATTTCGACTATGAGGGGCACCTCATGGGCAATCCCAGACCGGAGCTGCTGACTCCTTACTCCATCTGCCAGGACTTCCTGCAAATCGCAGACGAAATGAATGTACCGGTCTTCAGCTATTACGGCTACTCCTGGCTCGCTCTCGCCGGCTTGCAATTGGCTATTCGAAGTGATCGGCTGGAAAGCTTGATCATGGGGGGATTCCCGCCGCTCGAAGGGCCGTACAAGGAGATGCTGACCGTAACAACCCGAACGCACGAGCAGGCCTTGCGGCAGGAGAACAACGCTCATACAACCGTCCAGACATCCGAAGGCCCGGAGGGCTTCGATTGGAGCAGCGTCCAGATAGCTTTGGATCCCAAACAAACGAAACAATTCTACACCTTGTATGACCATCTGCGGGAGTTCGATGACAAGTCCATACATGAGCAGTTGAAGCTGCCGAGACTTGCTTTCGCGGGGGAGAGGGACACGATCGTATATGGGGAAAACTTTGGAGGCGTGACGGTAGATATCGCGGGGGTATTGCGCACGCATGAAGCGGCTTTGACAGAACAGGGCTGGGATATTGCGCTTTTGCAGGGGGAGGATATGGACCATACGAAGGCAATGCAGCCGGATACAGTTCTGCCCCTTATCAAACCGTGGCTAACGAAGCACTTGCTGGATCAAGGTAAGTAGGCTGTCGCCGTCCTTTGGCGGCGAAGTAAGTTTCATTTCGAGAAATAGAGGCCAAGTATAGAAAAAACTTATGCTTTCCTATATTTCATTAAAGAGGCTCGGTCTTTCCATAAAGACCGAGGCCTTCTCTATGGTCTGGCAGCCGCCTGGCGCTGCCCTTGTAAAGCTGACCAAGCATGCCTACGGGCTTAAGATAAGTACGATGACGCTTCGATCTCTCCCAAAGTCCCAATCAACGAATACGTCGACGATTCGCGCATTAAGTATTTGCTCCACATGTTTATTATCCCGCACAAATTGTTTCTCGAGACGAGTCAACGCCTCCTTCAAGTGTTCCTCGTCGCGAAGCCGGATCAGCTCCTTGCTCAGATCGATCAGGATCCCGTTCCGGACCACCAGCAGCGTTCGCTTGTTCAACTGGCGGGAGTAAATGTGTTCCGGCTCCTTTTGAATACGGCCGCTCATCAGAATCAGCTCGCGATGAAGCTCCTCCTGGCCTGTGTAGGGCTCCCTGGCCTCTTCTGCCGCAGCACTCTCTTCTATCGCGGCATTCTCATCGGACCACTGTCCTACGAAGACCCCGGAATGATAAGGCAACTCCCAGTCATAATAAAAATCGAGGTTGCTTATACCGGTTAATACCAGCAAATAGGCCTTAATCTCGGGGACTAACCAAGACATCACAATGTCCCGCGTATGTCGTATGGTCTGTTGCTGTCCCTGATTCAGCAGGATTCTCTCTGTAGGCGTCAAGAAATTACGCAGATAGATCACAATATAAGGCCTGTCTACGCTTACATAGATGGACTGAGGCCCTTTGCCGAATGCATCTCGCAGCATTTTCCCAATATGGCTTGCTATTTCGTTCTGGAAATGATTATCATTCATATGCTGTAAGTTCATCCTTAGTCTGTGTCCTGAAATTTCCATAAAAATAAAAAAAAGCCTAAACAAAGGTCGCGATTGCAACATTTATTTAGGCTTATGTCCAGCACTATCTCTGGTTCATTGCGGCCAGCTAAATTCCGAGTTCGTATAAATGCTATTGCTAGAATGAGAGCCTTTATCGCGTGAAAGAATAAGGTAATAGCATCATATCTGTTACCCTCACTTAATCTTAATGATTTTATGCCTAATTAGCAAGGTCAAAGCTTGTAAGATCGCACGCATTCTTCTAATGCTTGCTGCAAGGACCCTCTTGTCTCAACTCTTTCGTGCAGCGAAATTCCCAATTCGACCATCGTGCTTGTCATTTCTGGTCGGATGCCTGTCATAATGGCCTTGCAGCCTTGTATGGAGGCGCCGTTAACGATTTTAAACAACTGCGACATTATCTTGTCGTCCATATAAGCAACGCCGGATAAGTCGATGATGATTTCTTTCAGCTTCAGCTGATAGATCCGATCGAAGGCATGCTCCTGAATCTTCTTGATGCGAGCCGTGTCCAAGGTGCCCATGATGGGGAGAATCGCCGTATGTTCATACAACGGAATGACGGGAACAGATAATTCCTCGATCATAACGCGTTGATTCCGCAGCACTTCGTTCTTGAACTCGGCATAGCTGGATGCGAAATGTTTCAGGTAGGTGTCCAGCGTATAGTTGATCTGCCTCTCCAGCTGAAAAAACTCAATTTCGGTCTGTTCTACATTGGCGTAGTAGTGGTGCAACAAATCCCAATAGGTTTTGCGGAGCATCTGGATCCATTCCAGCTTCAGTATCAAGTCCAGGTTATGGCTGGCCCAATTCCTCCCATGTTCCTTGGCGTGCGCGATAAGACCTTGCTCGTTGCGTTCATTCAGCAGCATCACGACGGTATTTGCCGATTCCAGTATGGAGGCAGGGCTTATATCGGACACATTGATGAGCTCGAAGATTTCTTTGCCCTGCAGCTTGAGCGTCTCGAGAAACTCAGGCTGATTCGTTAAATAAAATTCCGGAAAGCTATGGTTCTGAACATACTTTACGTTCATCGGAATTGCCTCCCACTGATTCGATGTCGGATGATGAACCGGAAATTCGATAGAAAACTCCGTTCCTGCTCCCACCTCGCTTCTGACCCTTATGATCCCGTTATGCTCGTATACGGAAGCGAACACTTGCGTCAGTCCCATCCCGGTGCCCTCTGATTTCGACGTATAGAATGGCGTGCCCAGCAGCTTGAGCTTCCCCTCCGGGATCCCGACGCCCGTATCCGAAACCTTCACAAACAGTTTGTCGCCCGATTTATAATGCTTGACGGTTATGGTTCCGTGGTCGCCAGTGGCTTCGAAGGCATTTTTGAGCAGGTTAAAAAAAGCTTTTTTCAACTGATTCCGTTTGCCGTAAATTCTCGTATCGCAATCCGAGAATTGCTTTTGAATGGATACCTCATAGGATCGTTCTTGAAAGAGGTACAGCAAGGCTTCCAGCTCGGAACACAGTTGGATGTCATCGAAGGGCTCGTCCTCCAGATCCGGCTTCGAGACATGCAATAAATTTTGCATGGTATCGATAGCGTTTTCCAGCTCCGCGTAGGCGAAGTCCAAATACTTATGCGGCGCTTCGTGTTTAAGCAATTGAAGAAAGCCTTTAACCGCGGTCAGGGGATTCTTAACCTCATGGGCGATGCCCGCGGCGATCTGGCCGACAGATGCCAGCCTGTCCAGTCTTAGATCGGACTCGCTGACTTGATGTTGCTCGCGTTCTTGAAATGAAGACAATTATTGTACCTCCTTCTTATGGGAATATAGACAAAAAGGCCCAAATAGCAGCTCTTGTTCGCAGAGCTTCTATCCAGGCTTATGTCCAGCACTGTCTCTGGTTCATTAATACCTTATATGTCACGGGTTGCAGAGCGAAGACGATGACGCTCTTAGCGAGATGCGCATCCCAATCTACGAACACATCGTTAATCCTGGCGCGCAAGAAAGGCCCCAGCCGATTGCTGTTATTACTGACTTCACTTGCTCCACTAGGGATCATCCTTGCCTGAAGGCCAAAGCGTGTTGTCTTTCGCCCATTTTTATTGTACTCATACTGGGGATGGCGTTCAACCACTTCTCGCTCATTTTGTCACATTTGACAACGCTTTTTCCGCGACAAGACGCATATGGTCTCATCCGCGCCTTTAAACAGCAAATAAATCCCCACTGCCGGCCTCGGGATATTTTTGATTGACAACCCACCGATAAGACTATATATTTTATGATTATGATAATCATTATCGTTAATAAGCTTTATTATCCCATGAATTAGCGTTAGCTAAAATATATTTCAAGATAAGGAAGGTACACAAATGAATTCCAAACGCAAGTACTCATTATCCACGTTGTTCGTTGCCGCATTGCTTGCCATCGCGCTGGCAGGCTGCTCCAGTCAAGCCTCTACTTCCACTCCGTCGCCTTCCCCGACAACAAGCGCTGAAGCGCCTGCCGCTGCGACCGAAACGCCGGCTAAAGACGATACGCAATATCCGATCGTCATCAAGCATGCTCTCGGCGAAGCCGTTATCGAAAGCAAGCCTGAGCGAGTTGTAACCATCCAATGGGCGAACCATGACGTTGCTCTTGCCCTGGGCGTCGTTCCCGTCGGCTTCTCGGCAGCGAACTACGGCGTTCAAGACGACAGCGGGTTGCTGCCTTGGACAGCCGCGAAGCTCAAGGATCTTGGCGTTACGGATCCAAATATCTTCCAAGATACAGACGGCCTGGACTTCGAAGCCATCTCCGACGCGAATCCGGACGTCATCCTTGCCGCTTACTCCGGCATTACCCCGGAAGACTATGAAACGCTGAGCCAAATCGCTCCGGTTGTCGCTTACCAATCCAAGCCGTGGGCTACAACATGGCGTGAGCAAGTTCTCTTCTCCGCTGAAGGCATGGGCATGAAGGCAGAGGGCGAGAAGCTCATCAAAGAAACCGAAGCTTTGATCAAGGATGAGGCGAGCAAATACCCGCAAATGCAAGGCAAAAAAGTCGTTTGGGTCAACTTCTCGGCTAAAGATATGTCCAAGCTGCACCTGTATACGCCTGCAGACCCCCGCGGCGCATTCCTTATCGAGCTTGGCATGGAATATCCGGAGAGCGTCACGAGTCAAATCACAGACCCATCTGCCTACTCGCTGTCTTTGAGCGCCGAAAATGCCGAAGCGCTGAACGATGCCGATATCATCATCGGTTATGGCGACGAGAGCTTATATGAAGCAGTAAAAGCAGACTCCCTGCTGGGCAAAATCCCTGCGATCCAACGAGGATCCGTCGTGTTTATCGGCAACGGCACGCCGCTGGCCGCATCCGGCAACCCGAATCCGCTCTCCATCGCTTATACGATGGACGAATATCTGGCATTAATCGGCGGAGCAATCGACAAGCTCAATGAGTAGCTCTTCGATTCCGAACACGGGCAGGCTTAACTCGCATATACCTAAAAACTTTGCTTTGGTTCTGGCCGCTTGTATAGTTTTGCTTGTCGTATGCGTGTTGGCTTCGCTCGCCCTAGGCTCCAAGCCCTTGAGATTCCAGGAAATCATGGACGGATTATTCCGTTCCGACGTGGACTCCTACTCGGCCAACATCGTACGCAAGCGAATCTCGCGCACCGTCTTCAGCTTATGCTGCGGAGCGGCGCTCGGCGTGTCCGGAGCGCTGATGCAAGCCGTCACGCGCAACCCCATTGCGGATCCCAGCATTTTGGGCGTCAACATGGGGGCATCGTTATTCGTGGTGTGCGGCATCGCGTTCTGGAACATAAGCACGGCGAATCAATATATATGGCTAGCTTTGGCCGGCGCTGTGCTTACTGCAGTGTTCGTGTTCGGAATCGGCTCAATGGGGCGTGGCGGTGCCACGCCCATTAAGCTTGTTCTGGCCGGGGCAGCCACAAGCGCCGCCCTCGGCTCCTTAGTTACCGCTATCATGATTCCGCGTTCTTACGTCATGGACCAATTCCGGTTCTGGCAAGTCGGAAGCGTGGGTTCGGCCAGTTGGAGCGGCATCGGCACATTCGCCCCGTTTTTGGCCGTCGGACTCCTGGTCGGCTTCCTCGCGGCGCCCGCCCTCAATGCATTGGCGCTGGGAGACGACACCGCGACCGGACTCGGCGTTCGGACAGGAGCGCTCCGATTCGCCGCGGCGCTCGCCGGCGTGTTATTATGCGGCGCGACTACCGCGCTGGCAGGACCGATAGGATTTATCGGACTGTTATCCACTCACGTCATCCGCTTAATGATAGGACCCGACCTGCGTTTTGTTATCCCGATGTCAGCCATTGCCGGCGCCGGTATTCTTACCATAGCGGATGTGGGCGGCAGGCTCATCGGCAGACCCGGGGAGCTCGAGGTTGGCGTCGTGACGGCGTTTATCGGAGCACCCATACTAATCATAGTCGCTATGAGATCGAAAGTGCGTTCATTATGACCAATAATCATTCGACAATTGCTCTAATAATGGCAGGCCGGCGACAGAGACGCGGCCGATGGATACTTGTGACGAGCCTGCTTGCGGTACTGGCATGTATGTTGTGCTGCGCCATGCTTATGTTAGGCAACACCATCTATCCCGTACAGGACGTCATCCGTGCGCTGTCGGGCGAACAGCTAAAGGGCGTATCCTTCGCGGTGAGCACGATTCGCCTGCCGAGAATGCTGGCAGGGCTTTTTGCGGGATTTGCATTCGGTATTGCGGGATATACGTTCCAAACCATGCTGCGCAACCCGCTTGCCAATCCCAACTTGATCGGCATTACGTCAGGCTCCAGCGTGGCAGCCGTCTTCTGCATCGTTATTCTTCAAGCCGGCGGGGCCATCGTGTCCATAGCATCCGTCATTGCAGGACTTGCCACCGTCATCTTGATCTATGTATTGTCCCGAGGAAGATCCTTTTCGATCGGAAGGCTCATTCTAGTCGGGATCGGCATACAAGCGATGATTGATGCCCTCATCTCCTACCTGATGCTGGTCAGCGCGGAACAAGATCTGCCCGCGGCAATAAGGTGGCTTACGGGCAGCCTCAATGGCGCCCAGATGGACAGGCTGCCGCCCCTGATGATAACCGTATTGATCTGCACGCCTATCATCATCGTGCTTGGCAAACAGTTGAATCTATTGGAGCTAGGAGAGCAAGCGGCTACTTCCCTTGGCGTCGATACGGACAAGACCCGAATCGCGCTTATTGTGGCCTCCGTCTGTATGATTGCCATCGCGACCGCCACTACGGGACCCATTGCTTTCGTCTCTTTCCTTGCCGGGCCGATCGCGAAGCGGTTAGTCGGAGTCGGCTTCTCGAACATTATCCCTGCGGGTCTGGTAGGCATTAACCTTGTACTAGCGGCGGATCTCATCGGACAATTCGCTACCCCTTACAGATTCCCTGTAGGCATCATCACCGGATTGCTTGGAGCGCCGTATCTCATCTTCTTGTTAGTCCGAATGAATCGAAAGGGAGAATTATAATGAAGCCGACACATCACTTCCAGGTCGAACGGGTTGTCGCCGGTTATGAGAATCGAACAGTCATTCATGGCGTGGATCTTGTCATACCCAGCCATAAGATAAGCGTCATTATCGGCTCCAACGGGTGCGGCAAGTCCACGCTGCTTAAGACGATGGCGAGGCTGATCAAGCCCGAGTCCGGCACCATCACGCTCGACGGGAAACCGCTGGGCAAAATTCCGCCCAAGCAATTGGCCCGGGTGGTTGGACTGCTGCCGCAATCCCCTATCGTCCCTGAGGGTATTACCGTGACGGACTTGGTCGGGCGGGGGAGGTTCCCCCACCAGTCCTTGTTCGGCAACTGGACGAAGAAGGACTACGCGGCGGTAGCCGAAGCGATGGAAACGATGCGGATTACCGAATTCGCCAACCACAATATCGACGAGCTGTCGGGCGGTCAGCGGCAACGCGTCTGGATTGCGATGGCACTGGCGCAGGAAACGGATATTCTTTTCCTGGACGAGCCGACGACCTTCCTGGATATTACTTATCAGGTCGAAATTCTGGACCTGCTCACCGACTTAAACCGCAAGGCAGGCACAACGATCGTCATGGTCCTCCATGACATCAACTTATCCGCGCGATATGCCGATCATATTGTCGCCATGCACGAAGGCAACCTCGTGGCCGAAGGCACGCCGTCCGAGGTCGTGACCAGCACGCTCGTTAAGGACATCTTCGGACTGGACTGCACGGTTATACCGGACCCGATATCGGGATCCCCTATGGTCGTGCCAAAGGGACGGTATCATGTGCATTCTTAATCATGGATTTATTGGTTGCCGTCTTCTTTTTTCCTCAACGCCTCCTGCTCCCGAAAAGCCGAAGGGGACAGGCCGTACTTTTTCTTAAACAATGTCGAAAAGTATGTCGTATTGTAAATACCGACCGATTCGCTGATTTTTGCGGCCGTCTCGCTCGTCGAAGTCAGAAGTTCCTTGGCCTTCTCCAATCGGATACAATTCAGATATTCGCTGAACGATTGTCTTGTCGATCCCTTGAACAACTTGCCCAGATAACTTGGAGACAAGTCGGCAATATTAGAGACGAGCTCCAGGGACAAATTGGGTTCCGCGTAATGCTCCTGAATATAGTTTTGAACCTTCTCAATAACAATATTGTGCTTTTGCGCGTTTATCCAGTGGTTTTTCTCCTCGATCAGACTGCAAATATTGGCGCAATATCGATTGAAGAGGTTCTTGATTTCCTCCAGGTTCCCGGCAGCCTCGATTTCGGTAACCGCGTCCAGATACTCCGTGAAATTAGAGTCGGGAATATGCCGCAAATAATCAAAATGTTTGAGCAAGGAAAGCATGAATTGCGTGCTGTACGTAATCACCTGATTGACCGAGCCGTCTGAAATTTGCTCGATAAACTGTTCGACGGCTTCCCGAATGGCGTCCGGTTTGCCGGATTGAACGGCTTCGATCAGTCTCTTCTCGCAATCGGTCGGGTAGCTTGTGGTCGTCATGATATGCGGGCGGGTTATCTGGGCGTCCAGAATCGACTCTTTTCCATAAATCAGTCGATACTTCACATATTGCTGTGCCGAGTTATAGGAAAACGAGATGTTTTTTCTGCCATAGCTTATATCGCCAATCCCTATAGAGACCGTAAGCTTAAAGTATCGCTTCAGGAAACTCTGTACGTTGCGCAAGGCGGGTACCAGCTCCTCTGGCCGCTCGTTTTTTGCATACTGGCAAATGGCTACTCCTTCGTTCTCCCCTGTAGTCAGATAATCGCATGTACCGAGAGACTCCAGCATTTCCTTCGCAATATTGCCCAGGGCGAAGCGCAGCAGCGACTTCTGCCCGCTTTCCGCCCCTCCTCTCGCTGGCTCCAAATCATCGAACTTAAACACGATCACGCAGAAATAGGACCCGGCAAGCTCCTCGTCGATGTCCCGAATGAGTTCTTCGGGCACGGAGGTGTCGGGCGATTGGCTTCTGAGCAGCGAATGCAGATAATGGTCTCTAATCGTTCGCGATGATCGGTTAATCACGAATTGCATCGACTTTTCTCTCTCCTCCTGCGAAGCGAACATATCGGCCATGACCTGGTATTCGTCGATAAACGACGACTGCGGAGCGGATGTTTTCTGCATGATTTTCTCGAACAACGCGGATAGCGGCCTATAGATGCTTTTGCTCAGAAAAATGGATACAAGCAAGCCGATCAGCACGATTACTCCCGTCACAAGCAGCGTAACATTGCGAAGATGGTTAATGTCAGAGATAAGACTGGAATAGGGAGTAACGCTCACAAAATACCAGTCCAGTTCCCTGGACTTTACATAAGCGACCAGATGCTTCTTATGATCAATCGTCGTCGTAAAGCTGTTCTCCGTCTCATCCTGACCCAAAATCCGCTGCACGTGCCCCGTACCCGACAAATCCTCCAGAAACTGATTCGAATCCGTATGGGACAGCACCTTGCCTTCCTTGTTGATGACGAACACGTTGTTGGTTGAATCCGTTTTTCCGATTTTGCGGATCGTCGTCAGGATGGACTGCTCTTCTACATTAATGTAGATAAGCGGATTATTTGTGGCTCGCAGAGAGAAGTCCGGGTACAACAGAAAGGTCAGGAACTGCAGCGGCGCCCTCTGATTGCTATTAGGAACGGTCAGACTCCTCGGGTAAAACTCCATATATTGTTCGGCGCTGATGGCGTAGAGCGAAGCATCAAACGGAAGCCCTGCCGTATCGACGACCGTCGCCGTGGACGGTCGATAAATCCCGATACTGTGGATATACGGATACGAGCTTTGAATCTGGGACAATTGTTGAAAGACATGGTAATTCCTCGTCTTATCCTCCTGCGTATCATGCAAAAATGAAGTAATCTCCGGTTGGGTGAGCAAGGAATTGCCGATCGTCATGGCTTGGTTATAGACGACATCGGATGCGTAGCTTATTTGGGATAACACGGCTTTGGAATTGCGATCTATTTCTTGGATAGCGCTCCTCGAAAAAAAATAAAAGAGATAGGTGGAGAGCAGACTGACTGTGAGAAGGATGAGCAGAAAGTAGGATATGGTCAGCTTCTGGAATGCCTTATATCGAACAAGCCGATCCATAGTAAGTCGCATGAGAAGCCTCCGTTCCAGTTAGCTAGTGTAATCTAACCAATATAGAATAAACCCGCTTAAAAAGATACTTCATTCCTTATAAATGATGGTCATTTCGGATATTTGAAAGCCAATGTACGAATAGTGAAAGCGAAATCCGGTATTTAAAATTGGCAGCACCCGGACTCTGATATAGAGTTAATGCAACGCTCACAAAACTTATAGGAGGATACGAAATTGGAAAAAAGACAGCGACAGACATTCGGCATGTTTATGGATATCCGCAAGAACGGAACGTCTTACTTGCTGGTCCTCCCGGCGATGGTTTATACATTTATTTTCGGGTACATGACTTATCCGTATATGATCATTGCTTTTCAACGATTTAATTATACAAAGGGGATTTTCAATAGCGAATGGGTGGGGCTGCAGAACTTTGAGTTTTTCTTTCGCTCCTACAAAGCCGTCACAGTCACCTTTAATACCATTTTCCTGAATTTGCTCTTTATTGCCTTTGGTACGCTGACGGCTCTTGTGATTGCGCTCGTGCTGAACGAGCTGCGCAAGAAGCTGTTCGTCAAGATCAGCCAATCGGTCATGCTTTTCCCGCATTTCATCTCCTGGATCGTCGTCAGCTATGTGCTGTATGCCTTCTTCTCCATGGATATGGGACTTATCAATAAATTGTTGAATATGCTCGGAATCGCCTCTGTCAACTGGTACACGGAGCCGGAGGTCTGGCCTGCCATCCTCACTGCGATGAACGTATGGAAGGGTGCGGGCATGAGCGCCGTCATCTATCTGGCAACCATTACCGGCATCGACGAAACCTTGTATGAAGCGGCCGAGATCGATGGGGCCAATCGATGGCAGATGTGCTTGCGCATCACCCTTCCTCTCATGATGCCGACTGTCATCATTCTAACATTGCTTTCGATTGGAAAAATTATGTATGGGGACTTCGGCATGATCTATGCCTTGATCGGCGACAACGGCACCTTGTATTCGACCACGGACATTATCGATACGTATGTCTTCCGCTCGTTGCGTCAGATCGGCGACCCTTCCGAAGCGATGGCCGTCGGGCTGTTCCAGTCCGTCATCGGGTTCATTCTCGTCTTCGGCACGAACGCGATTACTCGCAAATTTTTCAGAGACGGCGCTTTGTATTAAGATCCCGCATCGGCAGGCATCTGCCGCGGCGAGGTTTCAGGAGGATTAGTCATGAAGAAGTTTTCCCTTAGCAAGACGGTGATGTATGCGCTGATCTCGATCTATTCGGCGATCTGCTTTATTCCGATGCTGCTGGTGCTGATGATATCGATCACGGACGAGGATGCCGTATTAAAGAACGGCTACAGTCTTTTCCCGGAGAAGTTTTCCTTATACGCCTATAAACTGATCTTTACGGGCGGCTCTCAGGTGATGCAGAGCTACACCATCTCCATCTTTGTCACGGTCGTCGGCACGCTTCTGGCCATACTGGTAACGTCGATGGCCGGCTATACGCTGGCGAACAAACATGTGAAATACCGGAATCTGCTGGCGCTTTATTTTTTTATCACCATGATTTTCTCCGCCGGGATCGTGCCCTGGTATATGATGAACCGCATGCTCGGTCTGACCGACAATATTCTGGCGCTGATTATTCCGTCTCTGCTGTTTAGTCCGTTTAACCTGTTCCTGGTGCGCAACTTCATGAATGGCGTGCCCGATTCGCTTCGAGAGTCGGCGACCATTGACGGGGCCAACGATATTACGATCGCGTTCCGGATCTATCTTCCGCTGTGCACGCCCGTTCTGGCGACAATTGCGCTCTTTTACGGACTGGACTACTGGAACAACTGGTGGAATGCGATCATGCTGATCGACGACCAGGATTTGTACCCGCTGCAATTTATGCTTCTGCAGCTGCAATCGGAGATCAGCATGCTTAACGAGATGACGATGCTGGCTGGGACAAGCGATATGACGCTGCCATCGGAATCGGTCAAGATGGCGACGGCGATCGTAACGATCGGTCCGATCGTTTTCCTCTATCCGTATTTGCAGAAGTACTTCGTAAAAGGCTTGGTCATCGGTTCGGTCAAAGGCTGATGGCTAAAGACGGATATATTCCCTCAGGGGTTTATATAAATAAATTCTCGATATAAGGAGGTCAATTTTTATGAAAAAGCATCACGCGTTTGTATTAACAGCAGTGCTTGCCCTTTCGACATTGATGGGATGCGGCAAGGCATCCGATCCGGAGGCCACGGGCAATACCGGCGGCAACTCTTCCGAGCCGCAGTCGGAAAATAACGAGAAGGCTGCCGAGACGGTCAAAATCAAATATTTGGTTCCCGGCACAGAGCCGAAAGACTACAAGGAAGTGTACCAAAAGGTCAATGAGAAGCTGGCTGCGGACGGTGTCGGCGTTGAGGTGGAGAAGGTCTATATCCCGTGGGATGCATGGGATCAGAAGCTCAACCTGATGTTGTCTACCGGCGAAGAATTCGATCTGTTCCACGTCATGCAGGACCGTACGCCGTTCTCCAGCTACTATAATCGCGGCGCGCTTGCGGATATCTCGGATGCGATCGACAAGTATGGAGAGAATCTGAAGAAATCCATCCCGGACGATATTCTTGACGGCGCCAAAATTAATGGAAACTATTATGTCGTACCTTCTTATTGGGTTGAAATGGCAAGCGAAGGCCAGTTCAATATTCGTCGCGACATTCTCCGCGAGAACAATCTTGAAGAGCCAAAGACTCCGGAAGAATTGATCAGCGCTTGGGAAGTTGTCATGAAGAACTGGAAGGGAAGCAACAAGCCTTATCTGGGCACACGGGCGGACTTCGACCCCATCTTCCTGCATACGTCTATGCTGCACCGGACTTATGATACCTTCCCATTTACAGTGAAGGATAAATTCTTTTACGTGAATCAGAACGGCGAGATCAAGTCCTGGATCGAGACCGAGGAATTCAAGAAGGATGCCGCCTTTATGCGCGAACTGTACACGAAGGGAATTACGAATCCGGATATCCTGGTCATGAAGCAGGAGCAGGTCGATGCCCAGCTCGACAGCGGCGAATGGTTCGTCCGCCTGGGAACCGGCGGAAGCCTGAACGGACTTAAGAAATACAATCCGGAAGCCACTGTAAACGATATCGGCGTGGTATGGTTCAACCCGGAGAAAGAATATATGCGCCCGCTCACCTTCAAAAACGGCAATGCCGTGCCGGTGAACAGCAAAAATCCGGAAGCGGCCGTCAAATTTATGGATTGGATGCTGGCAAGCCAAGAAAATTATGATCTGGTTCAATATGGCATCGAGGGCGAGCATTACACCAAGGACGGCGAGAAAGGCTTTAAGCCGATCCGGGATCCGGAGAACAATAACAATTCGAGATACAGAGGATCCGATTCGCAAAACGGCAACGTAAACTTCATGCGTTTTGACCTGGAGACAAGCATTCCCGACAACAACAAGGTTCTGTTTGAGCCAAATCCGAATGCCATTAACAGTATCGCGGCGAACTTCGTTTTCGACCCGACAAATGTGAGAACCGAGTACACCAACATTTTGTCCGAAGCTTCCGCGAGCATTACTCCGATTTATATGGGCGTGCAGGAATACGACAAGGCCTTCCCGGCCGCGCTGGAGAAAATGAAGAAAGCCGGTCTGGAAAAAGTCATGGCCGAATACCAGCTGCAATTCGAGGCCTATCAGGCTTCTCAAAAGTAAGCGAGCCGAAAACAAACCGGAAGGCGTTGAAAAAGTTGACCTTGAAGCAGCAAAGACTAGCATTTGAAGCGGCAAAAAACATCTATGAAAGCGCGACATTGGTCTTTCATGGCGTAGACGGGTTTGATGTTTACAATATTTCGATTCCTTTTGAACGGGACGGAAAACGTTACCTGTTCGGACGGGTTGAACGTCGGAAGGAGTGGGCCCGCTCTTGGGTCCGCCTCTTCGAGGAGACGGGACAAGATGAATGGACCGTGGTCAAAGACAGCATGATCTATACGCTGGAGGATCCTTACATCAGCGAGATCGGCGACGAGCTTATACTGGGCGGGACTCATGTGCAATACGAGAGAGGGAAGTACAGCACGTTTTTCGGCTATTTCTTCCGCGGCGCCAATCTCCACGATTTGTACTACTTCACGACCGGACCTAACAAAATGAAGGATATTCGCCTTGTTCCGCTCTCGGACGGCAAGATCGGCGTCTTCTCGCGTCCGCGGCACGCCGACATGAGAAGCAAATACGGCAGCGAATCCATGATCGGCTTTACGGTCATCGACAATTTGGATGATCTGACAGCGGACGTCATCGAAAATGCGCCTTACATTCACGGCATTTTCGGAGAGGGCGAATGGGGCGGCGTCAATCAGGCTTACCTGCTCGACAGCGGCAAAATCGGCGTCATCGGCCACATCTGTTACCGAGACCAGGACGAAAATGACGGGGAATTGCGGGTGTATCTGAACATGTCCTTCATCTTTGATCCCATTACCCGGGAATCCTCGGATCTTCATCTGATCGGAAGTCGTCCCTGCTACCCGCCGGGCCCCGCCAAGATGCCATATTTGGTCGACTGCGTCTTTGCCTCGGGCATTGTGATGCGTCCGGACGGCAAGGCGGATCTGTACAGCGGCATTGGCGATTGCCAGGCTGGGCGTATTACGATCGACTATCCGTTCGCAGGACATGGTCGTCTTGTTTAGAAGAGATAGAGGAGGAAGTTAATCGATGCAGAACAAGATGATTGGAGCGCTGGCGTCGAGCCCGCTCATTACCCGTCATCCGGCCAATCCCGTGCTGGACGCGGCACGCGTGCCCTATCCCACCGCGCTTGTCTTCAATGCGGGAGTAGCCAAGATGAACGGCCGCTACGTCATGGTATTCCGCAACGACTACGGCTCGTTGGAGCAGCAGACCATCGAACCGTCTCATACGACGGATCTCGGCATCGCCTTCAGCGACGACGGCATTAACTGGACGGCGGGACCGAAGCCGATCTTCAAGATGCGCGACGAGGAGATCGTGCGCGCCTACGATCCGCGTCTTACGGTCATCGACGGACGATGTTATATGTGCTTCGCCGTCGATACAAAACACGGCATTCGGGGCGGCGTCGCGGTGACGGACGACTTCGAATCCTTTGAAGTATTGAGCTTGTCGACGCCGGATTTGCGTAACATGGTGCTGTTCCCGGAGCGAATCGGCGGCAACTACGTCCGGCTGGAGCGACCGTTCACGGTATACAGCCGCGGTGGAGCCGACCGGTTCGACACCTGGATCTCGGAGTCGCCGGATCTGGTCTATTGGGGCCGTTCCGAGCTGCTGCTGGCGGTGGAGCAGGTGCCGTTCGCCAATGACAAGATCGGCCCGGCCGCGCCGCCCGTTAAGACGGATAAGGGTTGGCTCACCACGTTCCATGCGGTGGATATCGATCCCGCCAGAGGGAAAAACGGCTGGGAGCCGACCTGGAAGAAGCGGTATACGGCCGGCATTATGTTGCTCGATCTCGACAATCCGAAGAAGATCCTCGGCATGAGCTCATCGCCGTTGCTGGCGCCCGAAGCGCCGTACGAGACGGACGGAGGTTTCCGTAACGACGTCATCTTCCCAGGCGGCATGGTGCTGGAGGAGGATGGAGAAGTAAAAATCTATTACGGAGCCGCCGACACGGTGGAATGCCTCGCTACCGCCCATGTGGACGACCTGATCAGACTCTGTCTGGAAGGGTAAAACCAAAGAGCAGCTCCTTCCCCTGAACGGGAAGGGCTGCTCTTTGGCAGTCATGGAGACCACAGCGCGAGCTTTTGGCCAAATGTCCTCTCGATTAATAGAACGGGAACCTGGAGCTCCATCGAATCTCCGATATATGCGCCGATAGGATCGTCTAGCGGCGTGCCGTTCCATATCGCTTCATTGCCCCAGCTTCGGACAACCAAGGACGCGTCCTCGCGTTTAAATACCGCCTCGCTTTTCTCCTCGTTCCATGACAGGGTTGCACGAATCTCCTCCGCTATGTACGACGCGGGAAATCTCGTAACGTTATAAGCTTCGATCTCTTTAACCGATGAGACCCCGTCCATCGCCTCGCCGGGGATCTCAAAGCTCACGGTCGAGCCCGTAACCGGATGAGGAAAGCGGAAGATCAGCTTGTCCAGCAACAACGACTTCGACTCGCGGAGCGCCATTACCGAATGATACATATTGGCCAGATCAGCTTCTTCCGCCGGCCGCTCCATATTTACGACTAGATCGAACGGCAGTTCTGTCGTACCGTAATGAGGCACTTCTCCCCGAATGGATGCATAATCATATTCGGCGACCTTGCAACAAGAGAAGTCGATGTCGATAAAACGGGCGTAGTCGGTCTGCACGGTCTGCAACAGCGACTCCGCTTCTTGCTTCGCCTGCTTCTTCCATAACGTCGTGGCGTAGTCATCCGATAATCCTTTCTCGCGATTCTTACTGACATACACGTAGAATTGCAGCGAAGGATCCGAGGCAGGCTGTACGGTCGCGACAAGCGGCTCGATGTTGTCCCAGAGGTAACGAGTGCTCACCACCTTCATGGACTCATCGTAGTTTTGCGCCAAGTAACGTTCCGTTCGCTGCTCGAATCGGAACTTCTGATAGAAACCGTTTTGGAATTCCACATACAGCAGGATAGGCACCAGCACGATCGCGGCGATTCCGATTACGACTATTTTGCCGAAATTACGTTTCATGAAGGTTCTCCTTTAGCATTAGGCCGTGGTTATACCCTCATTAGACGGGGCAAGGCCGCGTTTTGTTGCCTCAGGCTGCAATGCCGGCCTCCGAAAAAAAAGGGACTTCCCTTTTCAGGAAACCCCTAATTGCTTATTATTTACCTTTACTGAAGGCTTGAAGCCACCTCGACCAACCGTTCCTTTGTCATACTGGCCGAATCCGACTCCACATGATGGACAATCGTTTCGCCCTCATTCTCTTCCATCCACATGATTCCTTGCAGCACGTTGCTCTCTCCGAACAGCGATTGATCATTTTTGGTGTAATGCGCCTTGTATCCGTCTAAATCCAGCTCTTCGTATACGGTTGAAGGCGAGGTTAAAGCTTCCGTCTTTATGGAAGCATCGCTAATAATCTGCCAGGTATAGTACAGAGCCTCGTCATTGACATCCCTGTAGACCGAAGTATAGTACGACTCCGGACCTTCGGAGGACGGCTCCGTCAAGCGCCACAGGGGTCCTTCGCCATTCGTAGCATTATGTTCGGCTATCATTTCATTCATACGATCCATGGCATCCAATCCCATAAGAACATGGAACGGACTTTTCAAGGATCCTGCCTTCAGGGTGTAGGCGCCTCCAAGCAGGGAGTCCGGCAACGTTTCCGTCACGCCTTTTTCCTCCAATACGGCCCGCCACTCCAGGGCACCGGCAATCCAGTCCGGACTTGTGACTCCGATAGGCAATGGAGCGCCGCGGTACTCCGAGAAAACCTCCGGCAGATAAACAACAGCCGTAGTACCCGGCGCCAGCTCATCTTGTACCGCCTTTAACGACGCCCGGGCATAATCCAACACTTCGGGGCTAATTGTCAGCGCCTCATTCGATTGCATACGAATGGAATACTTGCCTAGCGAGTCCGAAAACAGCAGCTGCGTGCCCGCATAACCGAATCCGCTCAGAACCGCTATTACAGCAGCAATAATGGCAATTCTGGATAAACCTCGTTTGTTTTTCATATGTTTATTTCTCCTTCCGTCCATCGCCATCCGTCCATAATCGGCCATGATTCGCTCATCCAGCGAAGGAGGGCATTCCAGCTCGGCCTGATCGCGCTTGAACGCTTCCGTCAACTTCCGTTCAATAGACATAGCCATTTCTCTCCTTTCCCCCCTGGATCTCCTCGAATCGACGGCGCAACTGCTTCAGGGCGTGATGATGTCTCGATTTGACCGTTCCCAAGGGGATGTCCAACAGCTCCGCAATCTCTTCCAGCGAACAGTCCTGGTAGTACCTGAGAACAAGAATCTCCCTTGCTTTATGGGATAGAATTCCCAGAAGCGGCTCAAGCTCCATTCGGTCGCCTACAGCGGACAACCGCGCTTCGGCCCGGCCGTCCCAGGACTGCCCCGCTAACGTTTGCAGCTTCTCCGCGATTCGAAAAATTCTCCAGCTCTTTCTTTTCCAATTACGCACTTGCCTGACAATCAATCCGTTAAACCATGCTGTAAAAGGCTGCTCCGATCGATACTTGTCCGCGCTTCTCATCAACTCGATATAAACCTCGCTCATGATGTCCCCCACATCTTCCTTGCGGGGAGAGAGATAATGAATCAGCCTGTAAGCATGATTGCGCGTCGCTTCGTATACCGTACGAAATGCCTCCTCGTCGCCCCGGCTCATCCGGATAAGCCATGGGCTCCAATCAATATCCTTCATAGGACCGGCCTCCATTCAGGTGTTACATTATGTATTGGTCCGTTTTGGATAAAAGGTTCATTGCTGCAGAAAAAGTTACTTTGATCTTAGAGCATATTGAAGAAGCCGGGGGTAAGTTTTTTTATAACCGTTGTATCCTTGGAGAGTCTAAACGCTGTTAGCTTATAATAAAGGTGCTAATCAGTGAAATTTAGGGGGAATCCGGAAGATGGATATTACCGTTCTATTGGTACGCGAACTTATAGACAACCAGTTTCCTCAATGGAAGCATCACAGCATTACTCCGGTCGATAAAAGCGGACATGACAATCGCACCTTCCGTCTGGGCAGCGAGATGACCGTCAGGCTTCCAAGCCATAAACGGTACGCTTCGGCTGTCGAGAAAGAGATGAAGTGGCTGCCTGTCTTCAAGCCTCTGCTGTCCTTGCCGATCCCCGCTCCCGTTGCGAAAGGAGAACCTTCGAAAGAGTATCCATTTGCTTGGTCCGTCAACCGATGGATTGAAGGCGAAACTGTCACTCATGGCAATATCCGCAGCCAAAACCAATTGGCCGAGGATCTTGCGCGATTTCTGCTCGAGTTGCAGGCCATAGACGCAAGCAAGGGGATCCCCGCGGGCGTTCAAAACTTTCATCGCGGAGGAAACCTCAGAATCTACCATGACGAAACGTTATCCGCCATCGCTAAGCTCGCCGGCTCATACGATCGGAAGTTGTTGTCGGACATATGGGAGCTCTCCCTCTCTACACGATATCAATCCGCTCCGGTATGGTTGCATGGCGATATCGCCGTAGGCAACTTGCTCGTCCAGGAGGGGCGCTTATGCGGCGTCATCGATTTTGGAACCATGGGAGTGGGAGACCCGTCGAGCGACCTTGTCATGGCTTGGACATTTTTCGACGATGACAGCCGCGCTGTTTTTCTGGAGCACATGAACGTTGACGAAGATATGATTAATCGGGCTCGGGGCTGGGCTTTATGGAAGGCTCTCATTACCTATGTCGGGAATGAGCGGGGCTCGGAGCTCTCGGTGTGGGGGCAGCACGTGATAGATGTTATTATCGCGGAGTATAAACAGCGGTGTCAACTTCGTCATTCAGAAGGCTGACCCTATAAATCGAAGCAGCGACAGCCAAAGGACGAGAAAATAAAGTCCTGGACTGTCGCTATTTTATTGAAACTAACGTTCTTACGATAGCTTAACGCTCTTTCTACTGGCGCTTTATTGATTCAGTCAAGATATCTCAAGTGGTTGGAACAAGAAAGGCGTTCCGTTCATAGGTGAACGAGCACCTGTTGACTTTCTTCGCACAAATCCTAGAATGCATTTTTTGCCGATACCTATGGTATGGTTCACCGTGACCATAATGGCAAAGCAAAATCTTGTTTTCATCTCACAATCTCCGCATTATTTGGTATAATTAGTCCATTATTGATTTGAAAGTAGGCGTTCTAGTGACTTTATATGGATTTTATACAGATGAGTCTGGAAATAATGGTTTTGGCGATTTAAGAAACCAGCCAGTCCTTTGTTATGCGGGAATATTAGTCCCCATTCACTATCAAATATTTTTGCATAATGAGGTTCAGAAAATAAAAGACAATTTAGAAAAAGATATAAAAGCTAAAATTCATGGCATTCCAGTCGACCAGTTTTCAACTATCGACTTTTTCAAGAAATTCGAGATCCACGGAAAAGCATTTATTGATGGGGAAGACTTCTATTATAATTTATCGGATGTGGAGCGGTTCAAAGTCGTTAACGATTTGCTGTCTTTGGCTAATACTACTGACGTAAAGATTGTAGCAGCAATAACTAATAAACAACTCTATCAAACCAATACGGGAGATACTAATCATAATCGGATGCATATTCATTCCTACACGGAGCTTGTTAAATGTATCTCATCCGAATTAGGTAATTCTGATTCCTATGCTTTTATAATTTGCGACGACGGTAAACCAAGTGAAATAAATAATTTCTGTGACGCTTTAAGTAATCCCGCAAACACAAGGGTATATCCAGACCTTCAGGTAAAACTGTCACATGACAAAAATTGCAATTTGATACAACTGGCTGATATGATAAATTTCATCACTTCAATCCACTTCCGCGACGTTTATGGTTTTCCAGCAAGAAAGAGACACCAGTCACAAATTCTTGATTTCTATTCAAGACATCTGAACCATAAAATAATCAAATGGGAATACAAATAGGAAGAGGAGTTCGCACACAACGTGCGAACTCCTCTCTTTGGTCGTACACAACGTGCGACCTATTACCATAGTATCCATAAACCGGGTCAAGTATGCTATAAAAATTTAAGACATTCCGTTCATAGGTCAAACCCAACGTTTGAGCTACAAATGGAATGTCTTAAGTACTGATTTAGTCGTACACAACGTGCGAGCAAATCCGTAGCTTTATTATGGTATCATTCGAGATTTTTGTCAAGATCATATAACAACACATTGTAAACGATGTCGTTGTTCTTGATACGAACCTATCCGATTAGAGACGAGTTTAAGCTAATAAAGAACTTCCACAAATGCCAAGCGATCGTTATTTTTAATATAAAAACTTGTAGCCGTTACTACCACCTGATAGCAAGAACGGATTTGCGAATCACCGTATACCTACACAATCGTTTGCTGCTAACGAGATCGATCTTCTGCTCAAGCTTCTGGCTTACAAAGTTTGAACGCTTCTAGCTGCAATGTTGCGATCCGATACATCGCTCGTTAATTGCTCTCTGGTATCAAACCATCAGTCTATGTCGTATAACTTCCAGCCATCACTAGTTTTTGTTAAAGCAAACGATAATAATACATCATTCATGAAAGTAACCGTCACAACTTCGTTTTTCTCATCCCCGTGCCCGAAATCTAATTTTTTAAGTTCATATTCCTTGGAACTATCATTCCACAATGCGTACACTCGCTCGTCAAAATCAAGATCCTTTTGTACAGTTGATTTAATCAATTCTTCATTTCTTGTCTGAACGGCGAAAATATGATTCTGAATTACCTCGACTACCTCATCGGTTATTTGATCATCGATTTTCATTTTTGAATCCACAGATTCACTTTCTTCCTCCCCCTCCTTCACTACGTTATTCTCACGGTTATCGGTTACGTTAGCTTCATTTTGTGAGGACGAGCTAATCGGTTTATTGTCACCACTCTGGCAGGCTGACATAAATAAAGCCATCAACATCAAAAGGATAAAAATCCTTTTCATAATACCACTCCTTTTCTTCCACTTATATCCAATATATAGACGTGTATGATTTCGTTTTGTTGCGCTATCCTGCCCGAGGGAGCTTAATAATAAAAAAAA
The DNA here is from genome assembly GCF_002165585.1 of Paenibacillus sp. MY03. Lineage (NCBI taxonomy): Bacteria > Bacillati > Bacillota > Bacilli > Caryophanales > Paenibacillaceae > Paenibacillus > Paenibacillus sp. MY03. The sequence continues at coordinate 25,157 of NZ_MXQD01000011.1, forward strand.
AATCACCCTTGCGGGTGATTCGATAGTTCGATTTGCTATATTTCGGCCATATAACGTCTCACCTGTCCGTTGCTATGAACATTTTTGTCAAACCCTTCGGATTTACTCTAACCCAAGCATTAGGCACGGGGGCAAATATGCGAGCGACGGTCGGCACGCTGCTATCCGTGGGTTGGTTACCACATGTTATGCCTTCGTCAAGGAGAGCGAGTGCCAGCTAGAAACGCACGTTCAGTCTTTCAACCTAGTGCAAACGGACAACGCAAATTCTCTCCTGAACCTTCGTTTGCCCCCGGGCCTAATGCTCGGGCGATGTAGCTACTGATCTATGGATCTAATTACGCTTTTCTTACAGTTAAATATGCTCTACGGAGCGTGCCACAGCCCAAATAAATCCCGTCAATTCTCGTGCAACGGCACTAATTGCTACGTTTTTATGCTTGTTTTTTCCGAATACAAGATGGCGATATTTTTTATGCAGTCGCACTTGTGCATTCCAAGATATTTGTTGTACGACGGCAGGTAAGCCTTGCAGACGAATGGCCAAATCACCCTTGATTGCCGGACGGTGACGGTAGCTCCATGCCGATTCTACTAATGCTCGACGGAGACGGCCATTACCGGCTTTCGTTATTGCGCCTCTTCTGATGCTCACACCTGAGGAATGCTCGCGAGGAACTAAGCCTAAGTATGCCATTAGCTGAGCGGGTGAACGGAAGCGAGCGAATGAGCCGATTTCAGCAGCAACCGTAATGGCTGTGATGAGACCGATTCCACGCAAAGATTGAAGCACTTGAATAATAGATGCTTTTGTCCCGACTGACGCTTGACTTAGGAGTGCCTTCTCAATTCGCCCCATACGTTGTTCGACCTCATTCAAAGCATGAAGCATCTCGGTAAACGCGATTTGCATCGAATCAAAAGCAAACGTTAGCTGAGTGAGCCACACATGATACTTCTTTGTCCAGCGGCGCTTGATCGTTTCCGGTGGATTGACTTGGTAGCGAAGCAAAAATTTGAGTACGCGCTGACGAGCACGATGGATATCCTCCTTCGCCGTTTCACGAGCACGTACAAGTTCGCGGAGCGCTTCGTCTTCCCGATCTGGCACATAGACTGGCGTCAATTCGCCTGACCGGAAGAGTCGAGCAAGCTGCTCCGCATCACGACGATCATTCTTAATTCGGTCGCCTGGCCGTTTCGGCATGAGGGACGGTGCGATGACAGTACAACTAGCTCCCATAGATTCAATCCAGCGGTGGGTCTCGTAACCGGTAGGTCCCGCCTCATAACAAAATGCAAGTGTACCGGCTGGCCCGATTTCTTTGATGAGTTTCCTCAGTGCTGCTGCCGTATGTGGTATGGTACCGAAGTAACGAGGAAGGTCGCGACTCCCAGCGTCCGCAATGGCAACAGAAATTTTTTCTTTTGACACATCTAAACCGACGTATTTTGTGGCAGAATGCATAGTAACAGCTCTCCTTTTGCTATGTAGTTCTGAAATGGTTGGTTTCCCCACTATCCATTTTTAACCTACGATCTTTAGCAAATACGGAGGGCTGTCACTGTTTGTATGTTCATCTTAGCTAGAATTTGATTCTTGAGCAAAACCGGCTAATAGTGTCTCGTGTGTCGTTTAGAATCCGCTTCAGTCCATATGTTATACATTAGCCTTTAGGCCCGACGTCGATACGCGTAGTCCGACCTTATGAAGATGAGAGACCTGGCCTAGACCGGTGCAACGCGGAACGGCCCAATGCGGACTTCTTTCCTCCAATAGAATGGTCGTCACCGAACTTGGAGGGAGCCAAAAGCCGGACCAAACAAGCGGGAACGGAAGCTCTAACAAATGCGATAGCCATGTAAGTCCGAAGCCCATGTGGCAAAAGACGGCAAGCGTTTCTTCGTTCGAAGCGTCGATTCGATAGCGCCCGCCTTCCCTTGAGTAACCGTGCCGCCGCAAAAAATCGTCAGAATCCCGTTTGATGGTATTGTAAGGATCAATGAAGTGCTTGTAAGGCGTTTGCCCCGGCCAAATCGAATGATCCGGATACGGAAAGCCGGCACGCACCTTTTCGCCTGGAATGTCCCATGCTGCCATAGACTCGTCTCTTTCGCCGGAAGCTTGCCAGCTTAATTCTCGGGTCCATGGCTCAATGACCGGTTCAATGTTAAGTAAATCAGCCGTATATCGCATGGTATGGACAGCACGATTAATCGGCGAGGAATAGATGCGGTTGATATCCATACTTTGCAAATGATTAGCAAGCGCTTGAGCTTCCAGATGTCCTGCCTCCGTAATGGTGTCATTAGGATAGTCAGGCTCAGCATGACGAATTAATAAAATTTTCATATCTCTCTCCTACATTCATTATCATGGAAATAAATAATTGACTGGGTATTGGCGGGTTCCCATCTGTACGATCATGTGCGTTTCAGAATAAAGTTGAGGCCGTTTACGCTTCCGGAATTGAACCACATCAGGATATTGGCACCTGGCGAAACCGAACTGGAGGCAATGTCCAGGAATAAACCGCTACCAGCATTGATTAGGTTATATTTTGTCCCGTTCTGGACGATCCACCAACGCTGTGCCGCTGTATCGTTGCTTTCGTTCTGGGCAACCGGATTGCTCAGAACATTGACGCCGTTCTTATTCTCCATGACCTTTCCGGTGAGGAAATTGGTGATTTTGTAAGATCCGTCGCTTTGCCGCTGGAACAGGTATATCTGCTCCTTGGCGTTGACCGTTCCTTTTGCGGCAGTTTTGAACTGCGTGCCGTTGTTCGAATCGGCTATGCTAATATTGGTTGCGTTGGTGTTGTTCGTGATGAAATAATACGCGTCTAGTATTTTCACAGGAACGATCGGCTTCCATACGGCGTACAAGGTGGCGCCGGAGTCTGCTGTATAGGCCTGTTTCGGCTGGTAGACTCTTGTCGTTCCCGCGCTGTTGGTATCCCACCCGTCAAAGTAATAGCCCGCGCGGGTCGGGATCTCCCCCGACAGGGTCAGGTTGACGCCGCTAACCTTCATCTGCGGCGCAGGCGCGCCCGTTCCGCCGTTTGCGTCGTAGCGTATGGACAATCCCGCCGGATTCAAGGCGAAGTTAAGACCGTTCGCGCTTCCGGAGTTGAACCACATTAAGATATTGGCCCCCGGCGTGACCGAACTGGAGCTGATATCCAGGAATATACCGCTACCAGCGTTGATTAAGTTATATTTTGTCCCGTTCTGGACGATCCACCAACGCTGCGCCGCTGTATCGTTGCTTTCGTTCTGGGCAACCGGATTGCTCAGAACATTGACGCCGTTTTTATTCTCCATGACCTTTCCGGTGAGGGAATTGGTGATCTTGTAAGATCCGTCTCTCTGCCGCTGGAACAGGAATATTTGCTCCTTGGAGCTGACCGTTCCCTTCGCGGCGGTTGTGAACTGCGTGCCGTTGTTCGAATCGGCTATGCTAATATTAGTTGCATTGGTGTTGTTGGTGATGAAATAATAGCCGTCCTCCACTGTCGCAGGAACGATCGGCTTCCATACGGCGTATAAGGTGGCGCTGGAGTCCGCCGTATAGACCTGTTTCGGCTGGTAGACTCTAGTCGTTCCCGCGCTGCTGGTATCCCACCCGTCAAAGTAATGGCCCGCGCGGGTCGGGATCTCCCCTGACAGATTCAAGCTGACGCCGCTAACCTTCATCTGAGGCGCCGGCGCGCCCGTTCCGCCGTTTGCGTCGTAGCGTATGGACAATCCCGCCGGATTCAAGGCGAAGTTAAGACCGTTCGCGCTTCCGGAGTTGAACCACATTAAGATATTGGCCCCCGGCGTGACCGAACTGGAGCTGATATCCAGGAATATACCGCTACCAGCATTGATCAAGTTGTATTTCGTACCGTTCTCGACGATCCACCAACGCTGCGCCGCGGTATCGTTGCTTTCGTTCTGGGCAACCGGATTGCTCAGAACATTGACGCCGTCCTTGTTCTCCATCACCTTTCCGGTGAGGGAATTGGTTATCTTATAAGATCCGTCGCTCTGCCGCTGGAACAGGAATATTTGCTCCTTGGCGTTTACCGTTCCCTTCGCGGCGGTTGTGAACTGCGTGCCGTTGTTCGAATCGGCTATGCTAATATTGGTTGCATTGGTGTTGTTGGTGATGAAATAATAGCCGTCCTCCACTGTCGCAGGAACGATTGGCTTCCATACGGCGTACAAGGTGGCGCTGGAGTCCGCCGCATAGACCTGTTTCGGCTGGTAGACTCTAGTCGTTCCCGCGCTGCTGGTATCCCACCCGTCAAAGGAATAGCCCTCGCGGGTCGGGATCTCCCCCGACAGGTTCAAGCTGACGCCGCTAACCTTCATCTGAGGCGCCGGCGCGCCCGTTCCGCCGTTTGCGTCGTATCGTATGGACAATCCCGCCGGATTCAAGGCGAAGTTAAGACCGTTCGCGCTTCCGGAGTTGAACCACATTAAGATATTGGCCCCCGGCGTGACCGAACTGGAGCTGATATCCAGGAATATACCGCTACCAGCGTTGATTAAGTTATATTTTGTCCCGTTCTGGACGATCCACCAACGCTGCGCCGCTGTATCGTTGCTTTCGTTCTGGGCAACCGGATTGCTCAGAACATTGACGCCGTTTTTATTCTCCATGACCTTTCCGGTGAGGGAATTGGTGATCTTGTAAGATCCGTCTCTCTGCCGCTGGAACAGGAATATTTGCTCCTTGGAGCTGACCGTTCCCTTCGCGGCGGTTGTGAACTGCGTGCCGTTGTTCGAATCGGCTATGCTAATATTAGTTGCATTGGTGTTGTTGGTGATGAAATAATAGCCGTCCTCCACTGTCGCAGGAACGATCGGCTTCCATACGGCGTATAAGGTGGCGCTGGAGTCCGCCGTATAGACCTGTTTCGGCTGGTAGACTCTAGTCGTTCCCGCGCTGCTGGTATCCCACCCGTCAAAGTAATGGCCCGCGCGGGTCGGGATCTCCCCTGACAGATTCAAGCTGACGCCGCTAACCTTCATCTGAGGCGCCGGCGCGCCCGTTCCGCCGTTTGCGTCGTAGCGTATGGACAATCCCGCCGGATTCAAGGCGAAGTTGAGACCGTTCGCGCTTCCGGAGTTGAACCACATTAAGATATTGGCCCCCGGCGTGACCGAACTGGAGCTGATATCCAGGAATATACCGCTTCCCGCATTGATCAAGTTGTATTTCGTACCGTTCTCGACGATCCACCAACGCTGCGCCGCGGTATCGTTGCTTTCGTTCTGGGCAACCGGATTGCTCAGAACATTGACGCCGTCCTTGTTCTCCATCACCTTTCCGGTGAGGGAATTGGTTATCTTATAAGATCCGTCGCTCTGCCGCTGGAACAGGAATATTTGCTCCTTGGCGTTTACCGTTCCCTTCGCGGCGGTTGTGAACTGCGTGCCGTTGTTCGAATCGGCTATGCTAATATTGGTTGCATTGGTGTTGTTGGTGATGAAATAATAGCCGTCCTCCACTGTCGCAGGAACGATTGGCTTCCATACGGCGTACAAGGTGGCGCTGGAGTCCGCCGCATAGACCTGTTTCGGCTGGTAGACTCTAGTCGTTCCCGCGCTGCTGGTATCCCACCCGTCAAAGGAATAGCCCTCGCGGGTCGGGATCTCCCCCGACAGGTTCAAGCTGACGCCGCTAACCTTCATCTGAGGCGCCGGCGCGCCCGTTCCGCCGTTTGCGTCGTATCGTATGGATAATCCCGCCGGATTCAAGGCGAAGTTGAGACCGTTCGCGCTTCCGGAGTTGAACCACATCAAGATATTGGCCCCCGGCGTGACCGAACTGGAGCTGATATCCAGGAATATACCGCTTCCCGCGTTGATCAGGTTGTATTTCGAACCGTTCTCGACGATCCACCAACGCTGCGCCTCGGTATCGTTGCTTTCGTTCTGGGCTACCGGGTTAGCCAGAACATGGATGCCGTCCTTGTTCTCCATCACCTTCCCGGTGAGGGAATTGGTGATCATGTAAGAGCCGTCGCTCTGCCGCTGGAATAGAAAGATCTGCTCCTTGGAGCTGACCGTTCCCTTCGCGGCGGTTGTGAACGGGGTGCCGTTATTCGAGTCGGCTACGCTTATATTGGTTGCGTCAGTATTGTTCGTGATGAAATAATAGCCATCCTCTATCGTCGTGGGAACGATCGGCTTCCATACCGCGTACAAGATGACGCTGGAGTCCGCCGTATAGACTTGCGTCGGATCGTATACCCTGGTTGTTCCCAAGCTGTCGGTATCCCACCCGTCAAAGGAATAGCCCGCGCGGGTCGGGATCCCCCCCGACAGACTAAGGTTGACGCCGCTGTGCTTCATCTGCGACGCCGGTGCGCCTGTCCCGCCGTTTGCGTCGTAGAAAACCTGGTATGCATTGAACTTCAAGTCAACAAGTACCGGATAATGGTCGGAAGCATTAATTGCGCTATCGTTTACATATACCCTATGAGTCAGGGCGGTAAAATGGCTTGGATGATAGAAAATCAGATCTTCATTGACCCTGTGTGTCTCTCCGATGCCAACAGTATGGAATGTACCGTATCCCGGGGTGTACTGGACTTGTGCGTTGTCGGTCGCATCTAAATATCCGTTCTGGGTGACAAGATCATAAGGCGCATGACCTTTCCAGAAGTACCAGTCTCCACTAAGGATAACGGGAATCTCTCCGAACTTAGCCAGCAATTCGTTCACTCTATGGATCGTTTGCTCGGCAAAGAATGTAAACTTTCCTCCCGGCATTGACTGATCGCCATAATGGTTGTTCGAGACAAGGAAGACGCGGTCTGTCGCCAGTTCCTTAAACAATCCCCATGTATGGTGATGAAAGTACACAAGCTCCCCGCCGTAAAGCCTGTAACCCGAGTCGATGACCTCATATTTTCCGGTACGGTATGCGATCGGAGTTTCATGATAGGACCCTAGTCTCGGGTCATCCAGTCCTGACAAGTCGTATACGTTCTCGAAAGGAGCCTTATCAATCGTATAATAATCTTTAATTAAGTCCGTAATCCGATAGGATATATCATTTAAATATTCATTGAAGGTAATGATGTCCGGCAATGTCGCAAGGTAGATATCCGCTGCCAGTTCTGCGCGTTTCTGGAATGAATAGCCGTTCACGAACTCCGGCGAAGGGAATAAGATATTGCTTTGCATCACTTTCATGTTCGTATCGACGGGAGACACCGCAAACGCCTCAACTTTGCAATCTCCGGACAGATCCAGGCCGGTTCCTATTTCCAAGCCGCTCAGTCCGTTCATATAACCTTCAAATGCGTCTTCCGCCTTGTCCGCCGACATCTTGCCTTGGCTTACGATAAGAAGCTTATCTCCCACGGGCTTAATGGTGTAATAAACATTGGGCCTGTCGTACGCCGTATAAACGTCTCGGCTTGCCTGTCTTGATGTGCTTCCCACAAGGATTTCATAGCTGCTTTCCGGTTCGGAATCGGGCAAAATCTCTAAATTCGCCCCTGTTTTATTCAGGAGCATGTCGCGCACGTTGTTTGCCGCTTCCTTTGAAAAAACCAATTTCGAGTCGTAGACGATTTTATATGCCGTGATCGGATTGCCATTAATGGTATAGTCCGAAATGCCGCTGTCCCATGTGTCTTCGTCCTCGGTGTCCTGCATGATAAGACCGGCGTATACCTTGATGTTTTTTATGGCGGACTTTACCGTACCCGGAGCGGTGGTATCGGCAAAGACATCTTGAATAGCCAAGGCAAGGACATCGCTGGTATATCCGGATTCAAGATGTCTTTGCAGCGGTTTGCCTACATCCCCAGTAAGAAGCTTGACTCCGTTGATGTAAACGGTCATCTGATAGCCGTCGATTTCAAGAGCCACATTATTGAAGCCATTGTCAACATAAATACTGCCATCCTGCTTCATAGCGTCGTCATAATCGACGTAGGACGCGTAACCGTTAGGATTCTGTCCATACAATAGGGTGCCTTTACCCTCGGGATTGTCCTCGAAGCCGGCCGAACTTACATAAGAACCGTTGGTGCTTATTCGAAGCCCGGTACCTGCGTCCACAGGCATTTTATTTTGATACGTTATGGTATATTTGGATCGAGAGTTAAGAGAGAGATTGGTATAGCCCCCGAATAAAGCTTGGTTCGCAACATAGTGTCCGTATAACGTTTCGCCTACGACGCTTTTATTAGAAGTCGATATCGTCGCGCCTTCAACCGCGTCATAAGAATAGGTCGCCATGTCAGCGGAAGATTGGTGCGAGATACCTGGCGTATATACTGCCCCCTGCGCGCCGGTTGCAGGCTGCGTTAAATCCGATAGATCAAGCAGCAGCTCGCCGTTTTCAACAGGCGTTATGCCGCCCCTAACCAACAAGCCCTCGTATACCTTTACGTCATTAAGCCTCACAAAAACGTCGGTGCCGAATGTAAACAGTATCATCGATAAATTCTCGGTGCCAAAATCCAAAACAGGGGTAGCCCCGACAAATTTATAAATGCCGCCCGATCTTATATAACAGGAGATTACGCCTGTTTCTCCGTCTACCTCATACTTAAAGTATTGGGTCGCTCTTCCGTCTTGATCGATAACAGTATCCTTGTCCGGATAAGTAACAAAACGATAACCTTCAGGACCTTGTTCGCGACTGCCGATTTGATACCGTGCCACATACATCTGTCTGGAACCGAAGGTATGAAAGCCATAAGATAAAGCGCCGTTGCCGTTAAGGTTCTGCGAATCGTTAAAGGTATGGACGCCCGCGCTTCCCGAAGCTTCATTAGTACTTCGGGTAATCGAAAACTCGACCGTATAATTATTGTTCTTAAGCGGCATATTCGGAATTTCACCGCCCCATAAGTACCCGGATCCCGCGGCTCCGGCAATCGTCACCGAAGAACCGTCCTGTGACACAGCTACATCTGGCGTTCGCAAGTCGGCTTTACTCCTGAATCCCCAGATAGAATCATTGAAATTTGCCTGATACAGCAAGGCTCCTTCCTGAGATTCGAGAGCATTGGCCGATGCCGGGGCTGATGGGAATAGCGTAAGAATCAAGAAACCCGTGAGCAGAATGGAGATCAACTTATTATTCATAATAATTTCCTCCTCGATTAGCCATTCATGAAGCCACATTTGAATTAATATCCAAGTATCTTCCAGCTAACTTATTCATACTCGAGTAATACTCGCCGAGTGGGTCGTCCATTGTTGCGTGTGCTGTCATACACCGCGGCTGTTATGCCGCCTGGGCCTACCTCCACCACCCAATAACAGGTGCGGGTTCGTCCGTCCACAATCGACCGCAACGTGTGATAGCCAATGCCGTTCTTCACGCTCTCATGCCCGGTGTGCATATGTCCCTGAAGCACCACCACGGATTTATTGCAGTTTTCCAGTATGCGGCGCACCTCGGGGGCGTTCTTGATCACATGGGGGTCCTCGAGATCATCCAGCAGCGCGTGCACCATCAACACCACGACGTCCGATTGCGCCGCCGCCAAATCAGCCTCTAGCCAACGTAGTTGAGGATGTGGCAGGTAACATTCGTCCCATTTGTTCGCCTCCGGCCGGTAGGGTACGCCCTGAGCGTTGAAGTTGCAGTCTAACGCAACGAAGTGCACGCCCTTATGATCGAAGGAATACCAGGTTTGTCCGCCCGGCATCTCAAACCATGCGGCCAGTTCGGCGCTAGGCACCGAGTCTACATCGTGATTACCCAACAGATAATACATGGGACCGCGAAATTCGCGCATCACCGGCATGATGGCGGCCAGTGCCTCCCGGCCTTTGTCCGGCCGATCGGGCCAGTCGATGAGGTCTCCCAGGTGTACGCAAAAATCCACCGACATGCCGTTGAACTTATCCATGCATTGACGCGTTTTACCCAGGGCGTTCCGGTAATACCGCCCCATCCGCATGGGGCGGTCTGCATATTGTATGTCTGCCAATAGACCAAAGCTAAACGGTTCCATCTCATTGCTCCTTCGATCGTGGGTTTGTGACCGGGCCGCTTGTAACAACAAAAACCAGTCCCAGAATCCCGAGGCTGGTTTCCGTCATTTCATATCATTTCAATTCATTATCATTTGTCCAAAAAGGCTTGAGCTTCTTTCTGTGCCTTCTGAAGCGTTGCAGTGATGTCGGCATTGTTCAGATAACTCTCATCCAGCGCCAACTTGAAGGTGTTGGACACTTCGGCGAAATGACTTGTGATCATGAAAGGGCTCCTCAAGATCGGAAGTAACTCTAATGTCGTGGCGAACTGAGGCTTCTCCTCATACATGGCCTTCATCTCGGGCAGCTCATAGGCAGATTGACGAGGCCCGAAGTACCCGCTGGCAAGCATCCATTTGGCGGAAACTTCCGGACTGGTCATGTATTTCACAAACTCCCAGCTGGCATCTATCTTTTCCTGAGGGTGCTCGTCGATGATGATGAAGCCGCCTCCGCCCAAGAGGGCAACGGGGTCTTTGCCGTCGCCAGAAGGAAGTTTGGCAATGCCCCAGTCGAAAGTCGCGGTTTTGGACACATTGCCCAAAGAGCCGCTGGAGTTGGTCATAATAGCGGTGCTCTCGGCCAGGAAATTCTCCGCTGCGCCGCCGTAACTGGTGTTATCCTCGGCCAGGCCGGAGTCCATCAGACCTTTGAAAAAAGAGACGGTTTCGATGAGTTCGGGATTGTCAAGGGACATGGTGTCCATATCCTGATGAACGCCGCCGCCGTTGGAGAGCGCAAGAGCCTCGGTCATCCAATTGTCGCCCATAAACTCAAAGGGTATAAGGCTGGCATCGTGGGCTTTGATCGCCTCGGTGGCCGCTTTCAACTCGCTCCAGCTTGCAGGAGGGTTCTCGGGGTCCAGGCCTGCGGCTTTAAAGATATCTTTGTTATAATACATAATCGTGCCGCTGTGCTGGAAAGGCATGCCGTACAGCACATCGCCAGGGTATTCGAATAATGTGAAGAAGCCCGGTATATAATCGTCCAGGAAGTCCTTCGGCTCTTTGGCGATCAGAGTGTTCAGATCCACCAGCGCTTCAATGCTGAGCAGGTTGGAGAGACTGTAGCCGCTGAGAACCACATTCGGGGCATTGCCGCCAGAGATGGCCGTCAAGGTCTTCTGCATGGTTTCATCGTAGTTGCCGGTGAAGGTGGCGGTCACGCGGACTCCGGTATTCGCCGCGTTGAATTCTTTCACAATCTCCTCCATAGCTACGGCCAATGGTCCCGAGGTCTGTGTAGGGAAATAATAGACCAGTTCAACCGCTTTGCCGTCACTTGGGGATTTCGTGGACGAGTCGACAGAATTGCCGTCACCGCACCCCGCCAGAAAAACGAGCGTCAGGGACAACAAGGTGCTGAGCAGTGAAAACCTTCTGTTTTTTTCCAAGGAACTTTTCTTCATGAATGATTTCCTCCATTCGGTATTTTATTACACACGCCAACGTGCATAATACAAGTTACAGGCATCGCAGATCCCGGGCTTTATTAATGGCCGGCTACTTGATGCCCGAGGTGACGAAACTGTCCACCAGTTGCCGCTGGAAAAACACAAAGGCCACTAAGAGAGGCAAAACGACCAGAATCGCCGCCGCCATGGTCAGTCCCCATTCCGAGGCGCTTTCCGCCTGAATGCCAAAGTAGGCCATGCCCACGGCGAGGGTACGCTTTTGCACCGATTCGGTGATGACCATGGGCCAGAAATAATTGTCCCATTGATACACCAGTGATGTGATCGAAAACGCGATAATACGAGATTTTATTGTAGGAATGCCTATCACCAGCATGTACCTGAAGTCGCCGCAGCCGTCGATGCGTGCACTGTCTTTCAGTGCGGCTGGTATCTCCAGAAACGCTCCGCGAAATATGATGATGGCAATGGCCGAGGCAATGCTTGGAAGAGCAATGCCAAGCAGGGTGTTGTACAGATTCAATCCGTTGATGGTAAGGTAGTTGGGCAACAGCAGGCTTTCCGGAGAAACCAGCAGCCGCGCCAGCACAAACAGGTAGAAAAAGCTCATGAACTTGAATTTAAAGCTGGCAAAGGCGTAAGCCGCCGGAATGCTGATACAAAGCTGGGCCACCAAGACTCCCACCGCCACGATGATCGTGTTTTTGTAAAAAACACCCCAGGGCGCGCGGCGCAACACCTCCTTCATATTCTCCACAAACATAAACTCCGACGGGATAATGGCGAGCGGCTGCTTCAGCACGTCCATCTGGTCTTTCATACTGGTGATGATGATCCATACCAAGGGCAACAGGAACAAAAGACTGACAACGAGAATAATGGCGTTAACGATCACAGTGGCTGCGATTTTTTTGCGTTTGGCCGCCGCGCCGCTTTTGTCCCAATCAACATTTGTTGCTTTAGCGCTCATACTCCACCCTCCTCTCGCCAAACTTCAGATAAACGATTGTGAACGCAACTAATACCAGCAGAAATATCGTGCTCATGGCACTGCCGTAACCAAGACGTCGATTGATGATGCCTTCCTGATAGATGTAATACATCAGCACATTGGAGGAATGGCCCGGACCGCCCTGGGTCATAATCGCGACGAGATCCATAGATTGGAAGCTGCTGGTGACGCACAATAGACACACGACAAACAGCGTGGGCATCAGCATAGGCAGTGTGAGCATGAAATAACGTTTGACATGGTTGTTTGTTTCAAGCGCCGCAGCCTCGTAATACTCCTTGGAGATGTTCTGCATCCCCGCCAAAATCAGCAAAAAGCTGAATCCTAGCGATTTCCATACCGAGACGATAATGAGTGCAATCAGGGCGTATTCATAGCTATTCAGCCACTGGATGCGGTGGTCCAGCAGCAGGTTAATGGCGCCGCGAGAAGGATTGTACAGATAGATCCACACCATAGCGGCCACCGCGATGGGCAACACATAGGGGTAAAAGGCCGACAGCCGGAATAAAGTGCGGAATTTAACCATATTGCTGTTGGCCACCGCCGCAAACAGCAGCCCCAGCCCCAAGGTGAGAATGACCTGGGAGAAGCCGTAAATGGCCGTGTTCCCTACAACTCTCCAGAAGTGCCTGTCCGAAGTCATGTCCGAATAGTTGCCAAGACCGACAAATTGCATTTGGGTCGCGATAGCGTTCGTTTCCATAAATGATAAAAATACGGTGCGTAGCATGGGATATACGCTAAACACCCCAAAGATGACAACCATAGGCAAGATATATAGATACGGTTTAACCGACCATTTGGCCAATGATCCTCTGCTCAATAGCTTCCCTCCGTCCCAAACGATTGACCGTTTGCGCAATATGCAATATCCTTTGATAAAGCTTGTCATTCATAAAGAACTACCTTGATGAATGCTTACACCTCCCTGTTGTTCACGTTCATTCGGCAATTTAATCGCTTGCTTTATTAACGAAATGTAAACGCTGTTATAAATTTAAAAGAAAATATTAGTCAATCACGCGGATCCGGTATCAGAGAGCGAATGCACGTCTTTAACGCTGTAGAAATGTTTAATACGCATTCTCTCATTCCGTTCGACTTTTGTCTTATCGTCCTCAATCACCCTAAACCAAGCACCTTTTTCCATTCAAAAAATCTTAACATAAATTAATAAGAAATTTACAAACCCCTTATAATCACTATCGTTTAACCCTTCTAAATCATAACGCACTTATTCTAAGCAGGAAATGTCAACAAGTAGTCTGTTTTTAGCATTTAGTAGTTTGTTCAAATAGCCCTTGTGGGAGGCGGCGCCATATGCAGGAAACACCCGTGGAGTTTATAGATTTGTGGTACTACAAGCCGGATGGTTTTGCCGAGCTCGGCGGTGTATGGCCTGTCCGTATTGGAACTAACATCGCAAAGCCCAATTATCGGAACGGGCCGCGTCAAACTCCCTATTGCAACATTCATTTCATCCATGAAGGAAATGTTGAATTTGTCTATAACGGAGAGAAAGTCGTGTTAGGCAAAAGAGACATGTTTTGTAAATTCCCGGATACGATCTATTCCTATCAAATTGTGAAATCAGAGCATCCTCTTCGAATGACATGGATCACATTCGACGGGCACCAGGCCCGGCAAATATTGTCGATGATTGGTTTTTCCGAAGAACAGCCCTATCAGAGGGGCACAGTGGATAAAGACATGGAGTTGTTGCTGCAGCAAATTTTTCAGTGGTGCAAGGGAGACAGCCGTAAACATCTGATGACGATGTACAGTCTGATGTATCGTATATTCAGCAAGCTGCTGCCCGACGCTCGTTCAAGTTATACTCAATCGCAAAGCGAATGGGTAAGCAAGTGCCTGGATTTCATCCATGCCTATTATACGGAAAAAATCACCGTGGATGATCTGGCGAAGTATGTAGGCCTGCACCGAACGTACCTGTCAAAAATTTTCACCAAGGAAGTCGGCATGCCGCCTTCCGAATATTTAATAAAGACAAGGCTTGAACAGGGCAAGAAATTACTTCTGGAAAGTTCATTGTCCGTAACTGAAATAGCCTTGTCCGTCGGCTATCCCGATATCTATTCGTACACCCGCGCATTTACGCGCCAATTCGGTTGTTCTCCGAATACGATTCGCAAACAGGGATAAGCTGCAAAAGGTCCATTAAGCCATTTGTCATCTGACAAAATCAGTAGATACGAACGAAGCCGGAAAATCTGGCGAAGGACACAATCACCAAATTTCCGGCTTCTCTGTTTACGGAATTATGCTTGCCAGTTTATGAGTTAAACTTCGCTTAACAAACCCGCGCGTAAATACAATCATTTTGCGATAAAATGATGGATACTTTTAGAAATCTTTTTTCCAAAGCATGCGGTTACGATCTTTATGCAAAGCATACAAATCATTTGAATTGAAGTCAATTGTCCTGCATCTGCGACTTATACGATTGCAATTTTCTTTGCGTTCTCCTATACATTAGGTAGTCGAATAGATTGGCTGCGCATATAACGCCGAGCACAATTCCCAAAACAGGCACAAGCTCTCCCTTATCATCCACGCTACTGCCCGGGAAAATCATTAATAATGCCATAAAGAAAGCAGCCACGATAACGGCAATCAGGTTATTGATAAAAAAATAGGTTCGGGCTTTGGCCAAACTAATGGGAAGCATCGCCGTCAGCCACTCTGTCATGAATCCAATGAGGAAACCGATGCTCCCGCTGGCTAATACGCTGATCAGCCTAACGTCGCTTGGAACGGCCTCATGGTTATACATAAGCAGCGCTATGCCAATGCCGATACCGAGAAAAAACGATTTTATTACGTTTGCCAGGTTCATATTTTCCATATCGTTTCCCCTATAGGTTGAGTGTGTGCCTAAGCTTCTTCGAGAACATCTTGGATACTTCCAATTCGGCGCCATTGTCCATTCTCAGCATATATCTGGAATTAAACCAAGGAATGATTTCTTTGACATGCAGCAGATTGACAAGCTGCGATTTATTGATCCGTATAAACCCTTTGGCTGCCCATACGTTCTCGTAATACTGCAGCGTCTCCCGAATGTGATATCGGTTGGTTTTTGTGCATGCCACAATGCCGTCAGAGCCTGCTTCCAAATATCTGACATCCTTCGGCTCCATAACCGCATATTTATTTTCGCTGATACCGGCAAGGGTATCCGTTTTCAGCTCGTTCTCCCGAATCCCGGAGACCAGAAGCCGGATGACATCCATATAGTCGATACCGTCGAATACGATGCAAAGCTTGTCGCCCGGGATTTCATACCCCTTCTCGACCAGCGCCCAATCGCTGTTCGGGTTTATCTCGATTTGGTTCCTGGACAACTCCCGACTTAATTTTTCGTACACCTTATCCGAACATACTAATTGAACCATCCCGAGTCTCCTATATAACAGCATGCACGTCGATTAATCCACTCTCATTCTATCATATATCATTCTTATTTTTACCAGTTCTTCTATTCCCTTCTCGGCGTAATCAAGCGAGCCGAAGTTGGCCATATAGTAGGTGTCCTTCTTCTCGTCATAGAACATAAAGGTCCCCGTCGCGCCTACGCCGCCATACAAATCGGTCATGGAACCCAGTAGAAACGACAGCTCGCTAAAGTCGAAATACATCATGCCCAGACCGTAATAAATCCCCTTCTCGTACTTGTGTGCAAAGTCGCTCATTTCGCCATACACGTTCTCGGACACGATATCCCCCGCTTCCAGCGCCCTCATGAACAGTAACAAGTCCTTCATTGTAGTAACAATGCCGCCGCCGGCCCAATCAACCGATAATGCCTTTTTGCCGCTATAATCAATGCCGTTGATATAAATTCCGATGATATCGGACGGGTCGCCATGATGGAGCATCAGGTAGCTGTCGTCCATACCCAAGGGACGAAATATTTGCTCGGCCAGGATGTCCGAATACGGCTTGCCTTCAATGGTTTCCAGTATGAGACCGAGCAAAATGTATCCGGTATCCGAATAATGGAATTGCTGTCCCGGCCGGCCGACAGGCTGCTGGTTATCTCTCGTAAAAGCAATCAGGGTCTGCGGAGTAAACGTTTCGTCCGGGTTTTTGGCTATACGCTCCAACATCGTCTCCCCTCTAAAGACAGGTCCTTCGAAGTAATCCGCGATTCCCGAAGTATGACTCAGCAGCTGCCTCAATGAAACTTCATGGCTGTAATCCACTCCTTCTATTACAAATAATCCCTCAAGCGTATCCTGCGACAGCCACGTATCGATGGAATCGTCAAAACTGACGATGCCTTCGTCAACCAGCTTGCCAAAGATCGCGGCGCACATCGTTTTGCCGATGCTGGCGGAATGATAGGGAACATCGACATGAACGGGCTCCTCCGTGTCGTGATTTTTGGTGCCCGCCGCAAACTGTCCGAAGTAACCCGTCTCATTGGAGTAAATCGTCAATAGGACGCTGGACAACAACGGATCGTCTTCCACCAGCTCGTTCAGGCGCTTTTGGATCTTGGCGTTAACGGCCTCCCTGGATATGGGCCTGTTCATGATAGCCAGTACGCCATAACCAATGAGAGCCAGCGCAACTACACCGGCTAATATCTTTATTCCTCTCTTCATAGAGGCACCTCCGTCTCAACTCTGCTTCCTTCCCAATTTAATCCGGAATCAAACCATTTAATATACTTTTGGACTCAACGGTCGAAATTCGGGGTTAAGCCGTCTTTTTCGTGCTCCAACCGTCGACCAAGACAGTCGGGCATGGGGACCGCGACGCATCATAACAGCTCTTTACGAAATCGCAAACAATCGTAATAAATAACAACTTCCGCTTTCTTAAAATAAGACAATGATTGGAAGATCGGTAAATGGACGGGCAATCAGTGGGGCGGTACCCTCCTTGTAAGGTCATCTCTATGACCGTGCGTATCCGCACCAACGTAACATACGAGGCTTAAGCGAAGGGGGGGCAAGAAACAGGAAGCCCGAAAGCCGCAAAAACGAGTCGAATTCAGGGAGGTAAGTCAATGAAGGCAAAAACGCTGGGAATCGTCATTGGGTTATTATTCGTTCTGGGAGCCGCAACAGCTGCGGCCGCGCCGCTTGAAAATTCTTTTGAATCGGGGAAGGCCGGGCAGGAATACGGCCTGGAGGATTGGGAGAAGGCCGATTGGACGGCTCCATGGCTGCTTGGCAATGACAGAAGCATTGTCGATGACGAGGTCAGCCATAGCGGTTTTAAATCGCTTAAGGTTCTGTATCCCGCAGGCAAGATCGGCCCGACGGATTCGGGGTATCAGGCTCCATTCGAATTTCAACCTGCCGATGAATATTATTTGTCCTATTGGGTGAGATTCGACGAAAACTTTAGTTGGGGCACGACGCAATTCGGCGGCAAGCTGGGCATCGGCTTGGCAGGCGGGGTCGGAACCTCCTGCTCGGGAGGTCAGATCTGCACGGGCGAGAACGGCTTCAGCTCGCGCCTTATCTGGCGGAAGGACGGACAAGCGGCCGTCTATATTTATTCCATGGGCAACTCGGGGTATGGCGCCGAAGCCGATCTGACTTATTACAACGGCTCGCCGATCTATTATCCAAAGGGCGAGTGGTTTAATATCGTGCAACGGCTGAAGGTCAATACCGTCACGAACGGCGAGGCGAATCCCGACGGAGAGATCGAGATCTGGTACAACGGCTTTTCGGTGACGAAAGTGACGGGCTTGCGATTTGTGACCAATACCGATAAAGTCGACAAGGCTTATTTCTCCTCCTTCTACGGAGGGGCTACCGAGAGCTATGCGCCTGCGCACGACTCCTACGTCTGGTATGACGATGTGAAAATATCCGCTCTTCGCTCCGACATGTGCGAGCTGGACGAGGGCGGCTGCGATTACAAAGATCCAATGAAGGATTACCGGATTGCGACGGTCGGCGTGCTAGCCAGCGGCGTGGATGGCATCAACGTGGCGGAAAATACGATAGATAACGATTTCGTCACACGTTGGTCGGCGGAGGGAGAGCAGTGGATTCAATATGATCTGGGCGCAAGCAAGGAGCTGTCGCAGATCTCCATCGCCTTCTACCAGTCCGCCATCCGGTCGACCATCTTCCAAATCGAAGGCTCTGACGACGGCGAAACGTGGAGCACGCTGTTCGACGGGCAAAGCTCCAGCCGATTCACTGAACTGGAGCCATTTGCCCTTGAAAATGCCAAGGCAAGATTTATTCGGATCTCGGGCTCCGGGAATACGATTAACAGATGGAACAGCATAACCGAGGTTGTGATCTACGGCACGGAGAAAAACGGAGAAGTCGACCCCGGTACGGGAGAGCCAGGCGGCGAAGGACCGGGCAACGGCGATCCGGGCACAGGCACGCCAGGCGGCGGCGACGACGGTCCCGGCAACGGCGATCCGGGGACGGGCACGCCAGGCAGCGGCAGCGGATCAGGCAACGGTGATCCGGGCACGGGGACGTCTGACGATGAGCCCGAGCCGGTGAGCGACGAGCCGGAGTCTGAGTCGCTTGACGAACGGACGAAGGATGTTCTCGAAGCTATCTCCGGCCATTGGGCCAAGGCAGAATTGACACGGGCCGCCGAGCTGAAGATATGGAACGCGGCGGATGCCGGCCCCTCTTTTAATCCCAACCAGCCCATCAGCAGAGCGGATTTGGTACAGCTGCTGGTTCGTGCGCTAGGCCTTGAGACATCGTCGGACTCCGCGCCTTTCGCCGACTTAAATAGCCTGGGCAAAGCGCAAAAGAGCGCCATTGCCGCAGCGGTGCAAGCCGGCATCATTACCGGCTACGAGGATGGCAGCTTCCGGCCGCAGGGTGAAGTGACGCGCGCGCAGCTGGCCGTCATGCTGGCACGGGCGTTAAAGTTGTCGGCAGGCGCCGCTCCTTCTGCGCCGCTGTTCGCCGACGACAAGACGCTGCCGGCCTGGGCCAGAGACAGCGTATACGCCTTGAACCAACAAGGCGTGCTCAAGGGCCGCGGCGGCAATGAGTTCAAGCCGGCAGGAACGACAACCTTTGCCGAGGCGCTGGTCGCCTTGCTTCGGGCAGTAGACCTGTCTATTGAGCGGAAGTAAGCTTTGCATCAACAATGGAAGGCATGAAACAGGCACCCGTACGTTGGACGCTTCGAGCAGAAGCATCACGCCTACGGGTGCCTTTTCTATTTAACCTTCTGCCGTCTAGCCAGCACATCTTTACAAAATTCATACGGCCGCAACCTCCTGCATCCTTTATTTACCTAAAGTTAACGCTTACACATGCTCCGACACAAAAATTACAGGGAAATGCTTGTTTTTTCACGCTGAACTGCGGCTAAATTTGCAGAGATCATGTATAATAAACAATTGAATGACAATTGGACAGGAGATTGGAAGACGAGCCTGCCGGGAACTGCCTGGTTTGTTAGCGCGCTGGTATGCAAACATGCCAATGAGGAAGAGACTAAGCTGAAGAAGGATCCCGCAGACCGTATCCCGATCGGGAAGTGCGGCAAGACCATAGAGCAATGATCTAAAAAACACAATGTAGGAGGCAATCAACAATGGCATTGGAATCCATGAAGGACATGCTGAACAAAGCGCTTAAAGAAGGTTACGCGGTAGGACAGTTCAATATCAACAACCTGGAGTGGACGCAAGCGATCCTCGACGCTGCTCAATCCGAGCAATCTCCGGTAATCCTCGGCGTATCCGAAGGCGCGGCCAAATATATGGGCGGCTTCAAGGTCGTTACGGCTATCGTTAGCGCCCTGATCGAAGAATCCAAAATCACGGTTCCGGTCGCTATCCACCTCGACCACGGCTCCAGCTTCGAGAAGTGTAAAGCGGCTATCGACGCAGGCTTCACTTCCGTTATGATCGATGCTTCCCACCACCCGTTCGAAGAAAACGTCGAGACGACAAAAAAAGTCGTTGAATACGCGCATTCCAAAGGCGTTTCCGTTGAAGCCGAGTTGGGCGTTGTTGGCGGACAAGAAGACGACGTTATCGCTGACGGCGTAATTTATGCGGATCCGAAGGAGTGCTTCGAGCTTGTTCAACGTACGGGCATCGATTGCCTCGCTCCCGCGCTGGGCTCCGTGCACGGTCCTTACAAAGGCGAGCCGAACCTGGGCTTTAAAGAAATGGAAGAAATCTGCCAAGTGATCAAACTTCCGCTCGTGCTTCATGGCGGCACTGGCATCCCGACGGATCATATCAAAAAATCTATCTCTCTTGGCACGGCTAAGATCAATGTAAACACCGAGAACCAAATGGAGTTCACTGCGGCTGTTCGCAAGGTTCTAGCTGCTGACGGCGAAGTTTACGATCCGCGTAAATTCATCGGCCCGGGCCGCGAAGCCATCAAACAAACGGTTATCGGCAAGATCAGAGAATTCGGATCTTCCAACAAAGCTTAATCGGACAGGCTGATGCCTGCCGAGCCACGGTGAAACGGCTGTCGTCGTCCTTTGGCGGCGGCGCGTTACTTTCCGAGAAATATAGAGAAAGTATGGCGAAATCATATACTTTCCGATATTTGGCCAAACAGCCCGAAAATCCTGTTGCAGGATTTTCGGGCTGTTTTTTGATTTGCGTACGACAAGGCGAAACGACTGTCGCCGTCCTTTGGCGGCGCAGAAAGTTTCATTCCGAGAAATAGATGCCAAGTATAAAAAAACTTATACTTCCTTATATTTTGAGAAAACCTCTACCCTCGGCCTCTCGAAGATGAACGACCCCCGGCTTTGCAAAGCAAAACCGCTTCAGAAGTATGAGGTAAGTTTTATCGTAATAAGAATTTCCCATTCAAGGCAAACTCGGCAACTTTTAATACTTTTGTTGTAAATAAGAGGAAAAGCTCCCTTTAATTTACTAGCCTTTCGGTTCTTTGAAGTGTTAGAGGGAAATTCTCCCTCTAAATCAAGTGGACTTGAGGTCAGACGTCCATTTGATGGAGAATAAAGGGAGGATTTCCCCTTAAAGCCGCAAAATCCGGTATAGAAGCGAGATTAGAGGGAGATTTTCCCTCTATTCTCTTAATGACTTGCAATGGCTTTTTACGACTTGCCACGACTTGCAATGCCTTGTTACAAATTGCTACGACTTGCTACGACTTACTATGACTTACTATGACTGCAGTGTCCTCCTACAGACACTATCGTTCCGTTTCGGAGAAACGTATGGAGAAAGCATGAGCGAACTCCCATGCTTTCTTGTAGGCAAGGTGGAACGGCTACGCCGTCCTTTGGCGGCGCGGAAAGTTTCATTCCAAGAATATAGAGAAAGAAGCGTGGCGAAATGTTGTACTTTCTTTCCTATATTTTAAAAGATACAGTCGTCCCCACACCCGGTTCGCTAACAATGTTAAGACCGGCTCCGTACAACCGATTAAGCCGAAGGTCTATATTGCGCAAAGCGATACCTTGGCCGGCACCGGATTTCAGCAGGACATCCGCTTTTTCCTTCTCCATACCTATTCCGTTGTCGATAACCGATATTACGACTCCGTCTTCTTGCTTTGCGATCTTGATCCGAACCGTAGCGTTTTCTCTGCGCCTTATCAAACCGTGACGGATCGCATTCTCCACAAGAGGCTGAATCGAATAAGGCGGAATTCGCAGCTCCAGACCGTCTTCTATCTCCCATTCCACGCGCAACCAGTCAAATCTGGTCTGCTCGATGAACAAGTAGGAGCGCACCAGCTTGAGCTCATCTCTCAAACTGACCAAATCGCCAACACTCTGGAACTTGAACTTTTCTCGCAAATAATTGGCCAAATGTTCAATCAGCAGCAGCATCTGCCCGGGATCAACCGCATGCAAGGCGGCAATCGAATTTAAAGTGTTGAAGAAAAAATGAGGCTCGATTTGCGCCTGCAGCCACGCCACCTCCATGCGAATACGTTCTCGCGACGAGCTGGTGAGCTCAGTCAGAGCCTGCACTCTGACGCGCAACTCTCTGGCATTAACCGGCTTGGTGACATAATCATTGGCGCCTGCCAGGAAGCCTTGCTCAATATCCTCCGGCCTTGTACGAGCAGTCAGTACCAGCACTGGCAGATCAGACATCGTATATCGCTCTCGTATTCGCCGCGTAAGCTCGTACCCTGTCATTCTCGGCATCATAATGTCTGTAATGACAAGATCCCATGACCGTTTCAGAAGCAGCGCCAAGGCGTCGTCACCATTTGTAACGGTCGTTACCTCATACGCATCGACGGAAAGCAGGGATACGAGCACCTTCAAGTTCAAAGAGTCGTCGTCTACAGCCAGTATGCGGGGCCTATCCGTCATATTGCGTGTGGTCGGCTGCGCCTGGACCGTTTCTGCATTTATAGTTGGAACAAAGTCGATCGGTTTCCCATATTCCTGATTCGCTTTCCGGACAGAAACCAAGCTGGCAAGCGCGGTCTGTGTACCAGCCCCCTTTGCCTCATCGCCGTGATCAAGCGCCATCGTAAAAATAAACCGAGAGCCTTGATCGGGAACGGAGTGCACCTCGATCGATCCTCCATGAATTTCAACCAGCTGTTTGCATATGCTCAGCCCGAGGCCGAAGCCGCCCTCATAGCCGTTTATTGCGGCTTGCTCGTAGGGCTCAAAGATTCGAGGCAGTATCTCCTTATCCATGCCCACGCCTGTATCCGATACGGTGATAACCGCTCTGTTCTTTTCCGTATGCGCCCCTACAACGATCTCGCCTTGGTGCGTGAACTTCACTGCATTATGAAGCAAATTAAATAATATCTGAATGAGACGGTTCTCATCGGCCAGAATGTTCGGGAACTCTTCGGACACTTGATTTTTTATAATAATCGGTTTGCCGTCAGCTATAAATCGAACCATGTCTATTACTCCATTGACGACCGGCTGCAGAGCAACACCTGTTAACTGAAGCCGTAGACTGTTATCCTTCAATCGTTCAGTGTCGAGCAGATCATGCAGCATAAGCGACATTCGACGACCGACTTTCAAGATCGTATCCAATTCGTGGATGCTGGTATCGCTGATGATCTCCCTCTCGCGCTCCAACACAACCTGGGACATGCTGATCATCCCATGCAGCGGATTGCGCAGCTCATGGGACGTATTGGCCAAAAACTCATCTTTTCTCCGGTTGATCTCTTCCAGCTTCGCGGCAAGCTCCCTCTGCTCGGTATACATGACGTAGTAGCGCTTAATCCAGATCGAAGATAACAGAATCATAGCCAAAATCAGATCAAAGGGGTACGACATGGTTTTGGTACCGGTATAGATTAATAACAGCCACCAAAATATTTGATTGGCAAACGCCAAATAAGCCAGAAATTGCAGCAAACTGTTTGTCATGCCCCGCACCGACTTGCGTAGCGCCGACACGGTTAGAATCAAGATCACCGGCGCAGCGCACAGAAAGATAGCGTACTGCAAGGCATCGCTGTTCTGGGGCGGCAACGCAATGCTTGCAACGAGGCCGATGACGGCCAACACACTGTAGACTCGCATGACAGGAACCCGCCATGCCGCTGACATCTGATCGATGGTCATTCGGAGCAGCGAATACATCAATACGGTTAGGGACAGACATAAAATTTTGTAGCCCCAGGCATAGGAAATCTGCACCCATTGATGCAATAATTTATCATCGCTGCTGTTTAACATGATGGTGGTATAACTTAAAATAACGAGGGCAAAATATAACCAAAATGGCTTCCGTTCGATCATAAAAAAGATGATCAGGTAAGCTGCCTGCATGATAAGCGCAGCGGCGATCAAATATTGTGTCGCCAGGGAGAGCTGCCTTTCACGATAGATCGCTTCGTCTGTTCCAAATTTAAGCGATCGCACAAGTCCGCCGCTTCGCGGGTCGGAATAATTGGCAACCTGAATGACCAGCTCGATTGTACGTTGCTCGTCCGCCATAAAGGTCGCGGTGTAGGGCAAATTTTCCGCCCGATACTCCTGCTCCGTACTCGCCGGACGACCGGAAGAGGCCATCCGCCTGCCGTTAATATACAGCTCCGACGAAGTGCGGGCGCTAGGCACATGAATGCTGTATACCTCATCCGGGTCATCGACCTCGATTGTCAGACGGTAACTTCCAAACCCGTAGGGCGTCTGTATGCCAGTTCGCACCCACTCATTCCAGTCCGAGGGAATGCCAACCTTAATCGCGGATTCGGATAATGGCCGACGGGCCTGCTCCTGGGACATGAGAAACAGGCCCGGATAAAATTCCCACTCCCCATCCAGGGTAATCGTTCCAGCGGACGCCGCTTTCCAGCCATGCAAATCAAGCCTTCCGTTTACAGCGTAAGGCTGCTCGGAAGGCTTAAACAGATCGAGCCAAACAAGACGGCCAGCCGTCAGTAGGGATACAAAAACGAAGATCGTAAGGATGACATGGTGTTTTTTCATAACGTTCTATATTCCGTATAACCGGCTATAGTCCTTCTCCAAAACCTGGAGTAATTTTTTTTTGGAATTACCTATTGCTTATTGCGATTTTTGTGATAATATATCCTAGTGGAAGTGAGAAAGCCGATATTCAATATATCCTGATCATTGAAGCAGATAATTTTTGACCACAACCCATCGGGGGAGTTAAGGCCATACGGACAGCCGGGTCAAATGCCGATTGGCAACTTTAGTTGCCTTATTGATTGAGTTAAAAGCTCAAATTTTATAAGTTGGTTACTTTACAACCTGTGCATCCGCACATCAACTTGTGAAACGGTCAATAAGAGTGGTAAAAGTGATTATTTGCTATATAGACTCTGATCAAATGATGATATATCCGAATATTAAAGAGCTTCCTTACCGAAGTCTGTTTATTACTGATGTAATAAGACAGCCCCGAGCTTTTTAATTGGTGATGATATCAAAGCAAGTGTGATGCGCGACTAAGCGTATTTGCATTTGCTTTTTTTGCTTATTGGACGTTGATGGCAAATGATGGCAGGTAGCAGATACAAACGCGACTCGGAATGATATGGAACGCAGTTCCACCACACCCCACAACGTTAGGAGCTAAAAACAATGAGCAAAGCACTAATCATCGGCTGCGGCGGCGTAGCCTCGGTAACGATTCACAAATGCGTACAGAACAGCGACGTTTTTACGGAAATTTGCATCGCAAGCCGGACGAAGTCCAAATGCGACGCGTTAAAAGCAAAACTAGATGGCGGCAAAACAAAAATTTCGACGGCTCAAGTCGATGCCGACAACGTGGATGAGCTCATTGCGCTGATCAACGATTTCAAGCCGGACATCGTCATGAACCTGGCGCTGCCGTACCAAGATCTTACGATCATGGACGCTTGCCTTGCAACAAAAACGCATTACATGGACACAGCAAACTACGAGCCGGAAGACACGGCCAAATTCGAATACAAGTGGCAGTGGGACTACCGCGAGCGCTTCGAGAAAGCCGGCATCACGGCGCTTCTGGGCAGCGGCTTCGACCCTGGCGTAACAGGCGTATTTTCCGCTTACGCGCTCAAGCACTATTTTGACGAAATCGAATATATCGACATCCTGGACTGCAACGGCGGCGATCATGGCTACCCGTTCGCGACCAACTTTAACCCTGAGATCAATATCCGCGAAGTATCCGCTAACGGCAGATATTGGGAGAACGGCGAATGGATCGAAACCAAGCCGATGGAAATCAAACGCGAGTACAACTTCGCCGAGGTTGGCCAAAAGGATATGTACCTGCTGTACCACGAAGAGCTGGAATCCCTTGCGGTTAACATGCCGGGCCTGAAGCGTATCCGCTTCTTCATGACTTTCGGCCAAAGCTATCTGATGCACCTTAAGGCGCTTGAGAATGTCGGCATGACTTCCATCGAGCCAATCGAGTACGAAGGCAAAAAAATCATTCCGCTCCAGTTCCTGAAGGCGGTATTGCCGGATCCAGCTTCGCTTGGACCGCGCACGGTGGGCAAAACGAACATCGGCTGCATCTTCCAAGGCAAAAAGGACGGCCAAGACAAAACGTACTACGTCTACAACGTCTGCGACCACCAAGAGTGCTACAAAGAAGTGGGATCCCAAGCGATCTCCTACACGACCGGCGTTCCTGCCATGATCGGCGCTGCGATGATCCTGACTGGCAAGTGGAACAAACCTGGCGTATTCAACATCGAAGAGTTCGACCCGGATCCGTTCATGGAAGAGCTGAACAAATGGGGCCTGCCATGGGTTGAAGATTTCAACCCCGTGCTGGTCGACAACGATCGCGTCGATTCGAAGAAAGCGGAGCTGGTTCGCTAAGATGCGCTTCGAAGAACTCCCGACTCCTTGTTACGTAGTTGATCACGAGCTCATCGAGCGCAATCTGAAGATCCTGAACGGCGTCATGCAGCGGACCGGTGCCAAGATCGTATTAGCTCAGAAAGCCTTCTCGATGACGGCCATGTATCCCTTGATCGGACAATATCTTAGCGGCACCACGGCCAGCGGCTTGTACGAAGCCCGCTTGGGCCACGAGGAGATGGGCAAAGAAAATCATGTCTTTGCCCCTGCCTATCGTGAAGATGAGATCGACAGAATCATTGAGATTTGCGATCACATTATTTTCAACTCCTTCTCCCAACTGGAGAAGTACAAGGACAGAGCGCTTGCAGCCGGCAGGAAGGTAGGCCTCCGCATCAACCCGGAGTGCTCCACGCAAGTCGGACATGAAATTTATGACCCTTGCTCCCCGGGCTCCCGCTTCGGCGCCAAGCGCGACCAAGTGCGTCCGGAGCTGCTGGAAGGCGTAACGGGCCTGCACTTCCATACGCTGTGCCAACAGAATTCGGATGATCTCGCCACGACGCTGGATGCGGTGGAAGAGAAATTCGGCGAGTTCCTGCACGGCATGGAATGGATCAACTTCGGCGGCGGGCATCATATCACGAGAGAGGATTACGATCTCGAGACGCTCGACGCTTGCATCAACCGCATGAAGGACAAATACAACCTTCAAGTTTATCTGGAGCCGGGCGAAGCCATCGCGCTGAACGCGGGCTACCTGGTTACCTCTGTGCTGGATCTGCACCAGAACGGCCTGGACATCGCCATCCTCGACACATCGGCGACCTGCCATATGCCAGATGTACTGGAGATGCCTTACCGCCCGCCGCTCGAAGGTTCGGGCGAATCCGGCGAGAAGCCTTACACGTACCGTCTCGGCGGGCAAACTTGCCTGACTGGCGACGTGATCGGCGACTATTCGTTCGACCAGCCGCTCAAAGAGGGCGACCGTCTCGTATTCGGCGACATGGCGATCTACTCCATGGTTAAGACCAACACCTTTAACGGCATGCCGCTTCCAGCGATTGCCATCAAATACGCTGACGGCGACTGCAAGGTTGTTCGCGAGTTCGGTTACGAGGAATTCAAAGTTAGACTTGCATAAGCGCTTAAAACGGTGGCTTCCAACTCCCCTTTTTTCGGGAAATTGGAAGCCACCGTTGCGAGAGTAGTTTGACGCTAACGGACATCATCGACGCTAATCCACGATCGTCAATGAGTAGGGATGCCGGCCTTAGCCGGCCTCAGAGAGCGATTGTCTCGATGCGTAAGTTCCATGGAGCTGCGCTTCCATCCTTTTATCCTTTCAATAAGCTAATATCTTTTCAATACAACCATCACAAATTTTATATGATTTTGGTTTCTTACTCACTAGTTCAACATATCCCTCTTGCTCTAGGAAATCCATTACCTTGTTGGTAATGTGTCTGGATTTTTTAGATAACCCCATTAGATCCTGTATGGATAGAATCATATTTTCTGCTATAAATACATTGATACTCACTATTAAATATAGGAAATACTTCTCATCCCTATAATTGTCCCATTTATCATTTTTAATGTATTCTTTAATTCTTTCCAGTTTCATTAAATTAATTTCGAGATCTTCGATAATACCATTCTGTCCACTAGATAGCAGTTCCAGCATATGAACCAAATAAAACGTCATGTCCCCATGGTTTAAGGGTGCAGCTATTTCTTCTAATGCCTTATAGTACTTAGATTTATCTCTATTTACAGCATAAGAAAAAGTTATAGCCGAATACTTCTCCAAATAACGCGATAAATAACTCCCTACAATCAAGCGCCCTGTTCTTCCGTTACCATCATAAAATGGATGAATATATTCATAATAATAATGGGCAACCATAAATCGATATAACGGAGGATGAGATTCGTCTTGTAAATAATTCAACAGTGAAGCTAATCCCTCTATAATATTTTCCTCAGACCTCACGCCAATGTGAGTGGTACTAAACCCATCACTTATTTCGACATGACCTTTTCTAAATAATTCGCCATCAGGTATGTCATCTATTTTAATCTCATCTGCTACTAAGTCATCATATAAACTTCTAAAATCTTGTACACTTTCAAAAGAACCAATCTGATCTATGTAACGATAGGTTTTCATTAAGCCTTTAAATCTCTTGTTTTTAGGCTCTGACTTTTCCGCCTCGCTCAGAGCTTCTTCTAGCTCCTTTTTTGTACTCCGAATTCCTTCAATTTCATTATTGCTTTGAGCCTCGTTAATAATGAGCTTATCGAAATAAGGTTGTACTACAAAATCAGGAAGTTTATTGATAAGCAACGAAATCGTTGAACTATTTAATAGTACCTGATTATTTAAATTCATTAAGCTATTGATATTTACATAAAACAATTCAAACGTTTCTTTAGTTTGCTGTCCTTTTCTAAAACCTTTAATCATTAATGAGGTATGATAGCTGCCATAACCATCTTTACGCTTATTTAGTTCCATATTAAATGCTTCCTGATCCAATTTATAATATAGTTTGGTTAGCTTTTCGTATTTCATAAAACCATCTCCTAATTTTAAAAATAGGACCTTTTTTGAATTATACCTTTATTGTAGACTGGTTTCAAAGTAAATATTCCAAAAAAGACACACCATTTATAAAATTCGTCTGGAACTAGCTGCAGGATGCCGTACAAGATTGCCCGAAGCGGTATATTCGCCCTTCTAGGACAGCGGCAACTTGGCGTTTCTGATTTCGCTGACGGGCTGCTCGTAGGGTATACCCCCTTACATCCTTGGCCCCCATCTCAACAGACTGAAAGGGAGTATTATAACGTAGCAATTGTCTCTAAACAAAACAGCGCCCTCCCACTTCCCAACGGAAGCGAGAGGGCTAAATCGTTTTCTTGCTCGTTATTGTGAGGAGGGAGCCAGCCTCATCATCATGATTTAGTCGGTGTTGACGCAGGATTGCTCATCACCAAGATTTTCACATTGTTGACGTTGCGTTGCCTCTCAACCTCGTTCCAGTCCCAATCGAACATACTGCTCCTCCGGGGAGTCGTGCTCGGCCATTAATTCTAGCATCAATTTGATCATACGACGCTCGAGCTCCTCATCCAGGATTGGATGCTGCTGCTGCGGGTCTTTTTCGACGTCGAACAACATCGTGCCAAAGCCATGGAATCGGTCCGACCGCGCCGACTCGATTTTGAGGAGCGAGACGCCTTTAGTGAAGGCGAACGGCGGCTGCAGCTCAATCCGCTGCAGCTCTTGCACAGAGAATCGGCTGCGCATATGCGTTGGCATAAGGGTGTAGTTATAGAGCGGCATGTTGTCCGGCGATGCAGGGGCGCGCATATAGACATATCGTCCATCCGTAACGTTGACATGCGCGCCATGGATGCCAAACAACGCAGCTTCGCGAACCGACGCATCCGAGGCGATCGTTTCCTTAAGCGGCTTGCCGGTCATATCGGGCGGGATATCGACGCCAAAGAACTCGAGTAAAGTAGGGGCAAGATCAATATTTTGCACCAAGCTTTGTCTTCGCTCGCCGTGCACGCCGCAGCGAGGATCCCATATAAACAGAGGAGTATGGGCAACCTCGTTATAAAGCGGTTGGATGCATTTTGCCCACCAGTCATGCTCGCCAAGCAGAAACCCGTGATCCGTATTTACGATGAGCATGGTGTCCTTCCACATATCGTTCTCGTCCATTAGATCGAGCACTTTCCCCAAATAATGGTCGCACATCGAAAGAAGCGCGGCATATTCGTAGCGCATATGCTCGACGTCCTCCGGCGTTTCATTGACTTTGTCGTAGGGCGGCCAGTCAAAGTGTTTGCCTGAGTAATCATGCGGATACAATTTACGGTATCGCTCAGGGGCAAGGAAAGGCTCGTGGGGATCAAACGTCTCCAACTGCAGAAACCAACGATCCTCCTGCTGATTTGTCCGAATAAAATCAAGACCCGCTTCGAACGTTCGCGCCTGCGGGTAGTCGGCCTCGTCTTTCAAATAACCGCGATTGACCCAGTCTTGGCGATAGATGCCGGTTAATGCTCGCTCCAGTGTCTGTGGCGGAATGTCAGGATCGCGCAGTTGGCCTTTCCATGGGTCGCCTTCTTGACCTCGGATGAGATCGTAAGTACTGTATCTCGTATGATACGTGCCGCCGCCATCTTCCCAATAGTGCTGATGGTCCGTCACCAGATGGGTATGTACGCCATTGGTTTTTAAAAGCTCGGGCATAGAGTCATCGTACGGCTCCATCGGACCCCAGCTGCGATGAAGAAAGTTGTAGCGCCCGGTTTGCAAGTCCTTGCGGGCTGGCATGCAAGCCATGCTTCCGATATAACTGCGATCAAAGACAGCCGTTTTTTCGGCCAGCCTGCTAAAGTTAGGCAGGTGCGTCCAATCGCAGCCGTATGGAGGCAGCATATGCCGGTTTAGCGTATCAAACATAACCATTATCGCTCTCATATAAGCACCATCGCTTTCCGTTAATAGTGGCCTTCTCCTAAATGGTAACGCAGCGCATGCTTGGCAAATAGGGAGAGAATAATGATATTCTAGTAAAAAACGAACATGACTCGGCTTGTATAAAGGGTGGTGCAGCAGTGAGCTTAGGCGATAATTGCAAAGCGACGATCAGGTTCGCCTTCGAATGGCAAAGGAATGCGGAATGGAACTCCCCTGTATACAGCAACCCGAATGTTACGTTCTGGTATGTGCTGGATGGCGCCCGCAGTCTGATCGTCAATGGACAAGCTTACGAGCTTAAGGCTGGCGACTTGGCCGTTATTCCTCCGAACGCGGCATTTACAACACATTGGAGCAGAGGTCAGCGTATGCCGTTCCATTATTTGTCCGCATGTGTCGCTGTGTATGTGCACGGTATTGAGTGGTCCGAATTATACGGTCTTCCTAAGCTTTGCAGGTCTGCTTCGGAGTCGCAAGCCGCCGAGCTGACCAAAAGCTGGAAGAAGCTTGTTTACTCATGGGAGCGGACTAAAGCGGCAAGCGACAAGGATAACACAAGAGATTCGTTATCTATTCGGCAAGTGACTGAGCAATTGAAAATGCAGGCCGTCTGTTTGAGCTGGCTATCTCATCTCATGGCATGGATGGAGCCGCATATGGTTACGACAGATCCGGTCATCGATGAGCGGGTTCGGCGGGTATGCGCTTATATCCGGGGCGCTTATGCAAGCCCGATTCGACTATCCGATATGGCGGGCGTCGTCAATACGAGCGAAGGACATCTACGCTTGCTTTTCCGCAATAGCATGAACATATCTCCTTATCGCTTCTTGCTGCGGGTAAGGATCGAAAAAGCCGAAGAGCTGCTGCTCGCAACGGAAGCCTCGCTTGCCGATATCGCCGGCGAAGTCGGATTTGAAGATTATAGCCATTTTAAGGCGACCTTCCGCAGGCTAGTCGGCGTCTCTCCGTCTGTTTATCGCAAAACCAACCGTATGTACGAGTAATCCGGAAACGTTGGACAATCCCGTATTCAAATATGAGTATTTTACAAAAAAGGCTGAGTCGAATCCATACAAGCCCGGCGAGCTCCCCCGGTATAATAAGTAAGACATCGATGAAATCGCTTGCAAGGGAGGATTCAACTCATGATCGAAGGTTCTGTTCCTAAGAAACGCCCGCTGCTGCGGCAAGTTCTTAAAAATCGCACGTTGTATTTATTTTTACTGCCGGCGCTTTTGTATCTTGGTATTTTCCAGTATGCGCCATTGTACGGCCTGCAGATCGCTTTTCGCGACTTTGTGCCCGTCCAAGGTGTCTGGGGAAGCGAATGGGTCGGCTTTAAGTATTTCGAAAACTTTTTTAATTCGTATTCGTTTTGGACCTTGCTAAAAAACACGCTGCTCCTCAGCTTATACGAGCTGCTTGTTTCGTTCCCCTTTCCCATATTGCTTGCTTTGGTGCTAACGTATACGCCGATACCTTGGCTCAAAAAAGTGACGCAAACCGTAACCTATGCGCCTCACTTTATTTCAATTGTGGTGCTCGTCGGCATGCTGTTCGTTTTCTTGTCGCCTTCGAGCGGCATCATTAATATTGTTATTCGCGCATTTGGCGGCACGGAAATTGATTTTCTCGGCGACCCGGGCATATTCAGACATTTATTCGTTTGGTCCGGCGTCTGGCAAACTGCAGGCTGGGCCTCGATTATATACATTGCCGCGCTCGCCAGCGTCAGTCCCGAGCTTCATGAGGCTGCCACGGTGGATGGGGCAAGCAAGCTTCAGCGGATTTGGAATATCGATATTCCTTCCATTCTGCCTACCGCCATTATTCTGCTCATTCTAAATGTCGGCCAGGTCATGAATGTTGGCTTTGAGAAAACATTTCTTATGCAAACGGCTCCCAACCTGTCCACGTCTGAGGTGATCAGCACCTATGTGTACAAAATAGGCATACAAGGCGCTCAATTCAGTTATGCCTCCGCCATAGGACTGTTTAACAACGTGATCAATTTTATTGTATTGATTGCGGTTAACAAGCTGGCTAACAAGACGACAAAAAGCGGACTATGGTAGGAGGGAAAGCTATGTTTGCGCGTGAAAGCAAATCGGATATCATGTTTAATATTATCGTTACGGCAATTGCCTTGGTGGCGCTGCTGGTTACCTTTTACCCTTTGTACTTTATTACGATTGCCTCCATCAGCTCACCGGAAGACATTCTTTCCGCTAAAGTTATTTTTAAGCCGTCAGGCGTCGATTTTTCCGCCTATCAGTTTATTTTTGAGGATGAGCGGATTTGGAAAGGTTATGCCAACACCATTCTGTATACCGTATGCGGGACATTGTTTGGTGTAGGGGTGACGACGCTCGCGGGCTACGCTCTATCTCGCCAGGACCTGGCCGGACGCGGGTGGCTGATGAAAGTCATGGTGTTTACGATGTTTTTTAACGGCGGTTTGATCCCTACTTATATGGTTGTCAAAGAGCTGAATCTGCTAAACACGCCTTTTGTACTCATGATATTGGGCTCTGTTTGGGTCTATAATATAATCATTAGCAAAACCTTTTTTGAGCAAACGATTCCGAAGGAGCTGCTGGAAGCGGCATTTATCGACGGCTGCGGCAATTTCCGTTTTTTTCTGTCGGTCGTGCTGCCCGTTTCAAAATCCGTGATCGCCGTAATCGCTTTGTTTTATGCGGTAGGGCATTGGAATTCTTACTTTAACGCATTGATTTACGTGACGGAACGTAAGTTGTATCCTTTACAGCTGATTTTGCGGGATATTTTGGTGCAAGGTCAGACGCTGCCGGCGCCAAGCGATGCATCGGAGCTGGAGGCGCTCGCCGAAAAGCAGCGTATTGCCGAGGTGATCAAATATGGCGTCGTTATTGTATCGTCCCTGCCGCTTCTTGTTATCTATCCGTTCTTGCAGCGCTTCTTTGTAAAAGGAGTTATGATCGGCTCCGTTAAAGGTTAATTACGAAAAAGTAGTCATTCTGTCAGCAAGGGGGAGCATTCGTATGACCTACCGTGTGATGTTGATCGACGATGAACCGTGGGCAATGGTTTATTTGAAGCAAACGTTTAACTGGGAGGATAGGGGCTTCGTTATCGCTTCCGAGGAGAGCAACGCCAAAGATGCGCTTGATTCGGTAAAGGACGTCCGGCCGGACGTTATCTTTACCGATATTCGAATGCCTGGTTTGACGGGGCTCGAACTGATGAATGAGGTTAGGACGCTCGGGATAGAATGTGAATTCGTCATCATGAGCGGCTTTGCCGAGTTCTCCTACGCGCAAGAAGCGATAACGCTGGGCGCCTTTGAATATTGCCTCAAGCCGATTGCCGCCGACAAGGCGGATCGGCTTCTTGTACGTCTGCGAGAGCGGCTTGGCGCCAAACCCAAGTCTTCGGAGGAGCCTTACGGCCTTGCGCTCCCAAGCGAACGCAATCTGAAATTCGAGGATATGCTGGACTATATTCAGTCCAACATTCAAGACAAGCTGCATCTGAAGGAGCTCGCCAATCAGTTTTATTTGAATTCAAATTACTGCTGCCACCTGTTTAACAAATATACCGGCAAAACGTTTACTGAGTACGTCACCGAGCTGCGTATGAAAAAAGCGGCCGGGCTGTTGGCGAACCATCGTCTCACCATAGAAGAAGCGGGCAGCGAGTCCGGTTATCCCGACTACTTTTATTTTAACAAGGTATTTAAAAAGTATTATGGACAAACCCCTTCGGAATATCGAAAGGCAGCCAATCAACCATGAAAATGAAATGGAACTTTTCCAGCTGGCGAATACGTACACAGTTCGGTGCTATATTGGCAGTCTCCATGCTGCTTATTCTCATCATTCAGATGATTTATTATTTTCAAATGACGAAGGTGACCAAAGAACGTGTGGAGCTGTTTACAAAAAGCAGCATCAAACAAGTTGTCGATACCACCGACATTATTTTTGAAAAAGTGAGCAAAGCAGCGATTTATTTCTCGTACAACAGTTATTTGCAAACGTTTCTTTCTATCGACGACCCCTTTGAAATTTTTCAGGCCCAAAAGTACATCGAAGACATGATTACAACGGCTGTCGAGATCAATTATGAAATCGAAAATGTAGTCATTTTAGATCCGGCAATGAAACGAAAGTATTATTATAACTCCATTCAGGTATCCAGCGCGCTCGATCAAATAGAAACGACTCTTCGTGAAGGCGACGGATCGAAGGGTTTTATTTTTTTGCAGGGCGATGAGATCGAAAATCGGGATTATCTCGCCTATATCATGCCAATCGTTTATAGCGCGCCTGATGCGAGACGCGGGGAAAATTTGGGGACGATGATCATCTTTTTGAAGCTGGATGCCTTGCGAACGATTATGCATGAAGCCGCGCCGTCAGACGAAGTAGATCTCGTGATTGTTGATTATAAGGATAGGGTAGTAGCTTCGAATTCGGAGCAAATCGTCCCGGGATCGGTTCATCATGGGTCGCTTCCCTCCAAGCCGTCGGAAGGTATCGCGATCAAAGAGAAAATCGGCAGTACCGGGTGGAACATGGTAGGCGTTATTAAGATACCTAATGTTGTAAAGGATTACGAGTTTTTAAAAAGCTTTTCGATGATCGTCGGCATTAGCATGCTTGTTTTGCTCGTTTTGTTCGGCCTTGTGTTCCATCGCAGCTTCGCCAAGCCGTTATCCCGGCTGCTCGACGAAATTCGAAAGGTTGGCGTCGAAGACTTCGGCAAACGAATTCAGGCATCTTACCAAAGCGAAATTGGAGGGATTGCTCTCTATATCAATCGCATGCTTCAAAAGCTCGAGCTCATGAACCACGATCAGCTATTGGTGCAAAAGCGGATGTACCAGATTGAAATCAGTAAAAAGCAGACGGAGCTTTATGCCCTGCAAAGCCAAGTCAATCCGCATTTCCTGTTTAACACGCTGCAAAGCATTGGCGGAATCGCTTATGCCAAGCAGGCGCCGGAAATTGTAGATATGACGGTCTCGATGGCCGAAATCTTTAATTATGGCATTAAAGGCAACGACAATGTGACGATTCGAGACGAGCTCCATATTGCTCGGCAATATTTAAATATTATCGATATTCGCTTTAACGGCCGATTCCAATGGGAGATCGATGTACCCGATGCGCTGCTGGAGCTGAACACGATAAAAATGATTCTTCAGCCTATCGTCGAAAATGCCGTTTATCATGGGTTGGAAAAGAAGCTTGGCCAGGCAAGTTTGAGCATTGCCGGGTGGCTGGAGCAGGACGGCATGTGTATCCAAGTGAGGGATAACGGTCCCGGGATGACGGGCGTGGAGCTGGCGCGCATCAAACAAATGATTGCCGACATGGCGGAGCTTGAGCTCGGGAGCGCAGGCAGACAGAAAATTGGCATCGCAAATATCCAATGGAGAATTCGGGTAAGCTACGGCGAGCCATACGGTCTAACGGTCGATAGTGTCGAAGGGGAAGGGACAACCGTACAAATTAGGATTCCCATTCTTGCAAACAAGTGAGTTCATGACAAAGAGCGCTGAGTTCTGTCCATACAAACGCGATTTTAACTTGCCTATAATAAAATAGAAGTCGGTTGAAAACGTTTTCTTTAAGGAGCAAAAGGAGGGCAACAGCACAGATGAAGATGCAACAATGGAACAAAAAAGCAGCGGCAATTATGGCCGCTACGGTGTTAACTGCAGTAGTGTCGGGCTGTTCGGGCGACGGAAACGGGGATAAGGAAGGGGATTCCGGAAAAGAGATCTTTAATGCGACGGGCATGCCGATCGTAAATGAGCCGATTACTTTAACGATGATGGTTTCCAAGAGCGATACAGATCGGTCGAGCTGGATGGATAAGGAAGCCATTAAAATCATTGAAAGAGATACGGGCATCAAGCTTGATATTACAGAGGTTCCGGCCATGGCCTGGAACGAGAAAATCGGGGTAACGATTGCATCAGGCGATTTGCCGGACGTCATTATCGGCGGCATTCCTAACTTGACGTTAAACAAAGGTTCGCTAATGCCGCTAAACGA
Source organism: Paenibacillus sp. MY03 (assembly GCF_002165585.1). Lineage (NCBI taxonomy): Bacteria > Bacillati > Bacillota > Bacilli > Caryophanales > Paenibacillaceae > Paenibacillus > Paenibacillus sp. MY03. The sequence continues at coordinate 62,401 of NZ_MXQD01000011.1, forward strand.
CTTGATCGAGCAATACTCTCCAACTCTGGTGGAGCTGTATAAAAAACATCCGGAGTACAAATTCGCAGGCACCCTCCCTGACGACAATCTTTATTCGTTGCCGCTGCTTCAGACCAAAAGCGGAAACACGGGAGTAAACTTCTCGATCAACCAGGAGTGGCTGGACAAGCTGCAATTAAAGGTGCCCGAGACGACGGAAGAGCTCTATCAAACGTTAAAGGCGTTTAAAGAAAAGGATCCTAACGGCAACGGCAAGAAGGATGAAATTCCGTACAGCTTTTATACGGACGAAAACTACGGTCTGGACGCGATGCTGTGGCATTTTGGTTTAGTCAACGACGAAACGGCGCATGTCATGGTCGAAGACGGAAAGATGCTGTTTGTTCCGGCCGACAATAGATATTTGGACTATTTGCGTTTCCTTCATAAGCTATACGCCGAGGGTTTGATCGATCCGGATGGTTTCGTGCAAAAAAGTACGGACTTGTACACCAAAGGCAACAAAGGATTGCTTGGACTTTTTAATCATCACTCCTATGCTGATATTGCCGTTGGCACTGAAAAAGCAGAGCATTACACCGATATTCTCCCGATGAAAGACAGCAATGGAGAAATTACGGTTCTGGGATCGAAATTCGCTGGAGATTTGGACATCGATCAATTCGCCATTAGCGTTAACTCCAAATATCCCGAAGCGATAGTACGGATGTACGAGTATATCAATTCGGACTTCGAGCGAATGATGACGATGGCTTTTGGCCGCAAAGATGTAATCTGGAAAGAAAACGCGGATGGTAAATGGGAAAAAATCACGACTCTTCCGGAAGGAATCAACAACTTCGCGGAATTCCGCCATACCGAATCGCCAGGCATGAAAGGTTTCTATTTACTCAAGGACGAGGATATCGAAAATCAAAACGTTACAGATCCGCGGGACCTTAGAGAGCAAGACAAAAACATATTTTATAAGCCCTATTTGAAAGAAGAAGTCATTCCTAAAGGGATGGATACCATCGAAGCGGAGCAGGAAAAAAATAATATGTTTACGGAAATCGACACCTATATTCAAAATTTCCTTGCTCAGTCTGTACTGAAAGGCGTGGATGACAAGCAATGGGCCGCACATCTCGACAAGCTTGAAAAGCTGAACATTAAACGATATGTGGAGCTATACCAATCGTTCTATGACCGCTCCCAATCGTTTAAATAAACATGATACAGATAACGTTCCTGTATCGGCGCTATTGAACATAGCAAAAAAGGCCCCGCACCTTGCCTGGATCCTTGATCCAGGCAAGATGCGGCAGCCTGACAGCTCTTGAAAACGCTACTGTGGATTCTCGTTGGCTTAACGCTGCCTCTAGCCAGAGACTCTAAACTCTTCATTGAATACGAAACGATGAAGCACCCACTCCGCTACGCCGATCAGGAACGCGATAAACGCCGTCTCGCCCCAAGACAAGTCCCAACTGAAGCCGTAGGACAACACTGCCAGATAGATCGCGGCCAGCACGATATCGCACAAGGCGGCAAAAAAGTTGTTCGTCGTCCGGAGCAGGAATTGATCGCCGATCAAATAGGACACCACTGTTAAACCGGTGGCGGCAAGCGCGGCATTCCAGAATCCGATCTCCGTATAGTACAAGAGGAGCGCGACAACGATGGCTCCGTTGACAAGCCACTTCAATATAAACTTCAACATCCGATTAAGTCGACCTCCTTAGAGCTGCCGGTTACGCTGTTTTATCCGCGTATAGGTATAGAATTCCACACCGGGCTGACTTTATTCGGCGCCTCATATTCATGGAGGTGTCACGGAGCCAAACATAGGTCCTGCCTTCCTCGAAAAAACCGTTTCTACGTAAATCGGCTTGAGTTTCGCCATTTACGCAAGAAACGGTTTTTGGGCATTGCCTGTTCAATGATGAGTTACTTAATAACGACGTACTCCAAGTTAACCAGCTTCGCGTAGGTCACGATTTGGTCCGTCGTTAGATTTAAGGAAACTACGGTATGGTGTCCGCCGCCATTTTCGATCCAGGCCTTGACCCCATCCTGGAAGTTCGGCTTCACGGTCCACAACACACGGGCTACGGGCAGCTTGGGAGCGGGGATCGTCGGCTCGAACGCGGATACCTCGTTGATGAGCAGCTTATAATGCGTGCCGAAGTCCGCCATGGAGACAACGACGCCTTCGCCGGCTTTGCCGTCGAATACGAGGCGCGCCGGATCCTCGCGATCGCCAATGCCGAGCGGGGACACGATGATCCTTGGCCGGCTGCTCGCCAGGGTTGGATCGACCTCGAGCATATGGGATTGCAGGATCGCTTCCTGACCGGCCGCCATCTCGTACGTGTAATCCTCCATAAAGCCCGTGTTCTGATTGCGGCTCATGACCTTTAGCAGGCGATCAAGCGCGGCCGTCTTCCAGTCGCCCTCGCCGGCGAAACCGTAGCCTTGCGCCATCAGGCGCTGCACCGCGAGACCCGGAAGCTGCTTCATGCCATGCAGATCTTCGAAGTTCGTCGTAAAGGCATTGTAGCCTTTCTCGTCCAGGAACCGTTTGATGGCGATCTCGTAGCTCGCTTGGATTCTGACGCTGGCTTCCCAGGCTTCCTTGCCGTTTTCGCCGTATTCGAACACGTAAAGCTCGGCGTATAGCGCCATCAGGTCGTCGATTTCCTGCTCGGTGACGGCGTTTACGTATTGCACGAGGTCGCCGATGCCATAGTAGTCCACGGTCCATCCGAATTGGATTTGGGCTTCGACTTTGTCTCCATCCGTTACGCCGACATTGCGCATATTGTCGCCGAACCGGGCGACTTTAATGTTAAAGCTTTCGTTGTACGCGACTGCTACGTCCATCCAATCGGCAATCTGCTGCTGCACGGCCTGACGCTCCCAGTAGCCGACGACGATTTTATTTTGTTTCTGCAGACGGGCGTTGATGAAGCCGTATTCGCGATCGCCGTGAGCAGCCTGGTTGAGGTTCATAAAGTCCATGTCGATCGTGGCCCAAGGAATACTTTCGTTATATTGCGTGGCCAGGTGCAAAAGAGGCTTCTGGAGCAGCTTCGTGCCGCGAATCCACATCTTCGCGGGCGAGAACGTGTGCATCCACGTTATGACGCCGGCCACCTCGTCGCGATAGTTGACTTCCTTCATGATGCTTGTGATCTTATCCGCGCTTACGGCCAAATCCTGCAACACAAGCGGGTATGGAAGCAAGCCGCTGTTATTCAAGGCATCGGTCATCGTCTGCGCGTGCGCCTTCACTTCGGCCAGCGCCTCTTCCCCATACAGATGCTGCGAACCTACGACGAACCAAAATTGTTTATCTGCTGCTGACAACCTGATCATCCTCTTTTCTATATGAATTGTGGAATAAGTCCCTTACTTCTGCCCGTAGTAGGCGTCCTTGCCGTGCTTCCGGAGGTAATGTTTATCCAGAATGCCCTGCGGCAGCTCCTTGGCAAAATGGTTCAATTGACGCGCGTACAGGTTCATCTTGCACACTTCCTCCAGCACGACGCTGTTGACGACCGCCGACTTCACATCCTTGCCCCAGGTGAACGGCGCATGGCCTTGCAGCAGGACGGCCGGAATCGCCATGACGTCCAGCCCGCGCTGCTCGAACGTCTCGATAATGACATGGCCCGTCTCCGCCTCGTATCCCCGGTCAACTTCTTCCTGGTTTAAAAACCGTGCGCAAGGAACCGCGCCATAGAAGGTATCCGCATGCGTCGTGCCCATGACGGGCACATCCAGTCCCGCTTGCGCCCAGATGGTCGCCCAGGTGGAGTGGGTGTGCACGATTCCGCCGATAGTCGAATAATTTTTGTACAGGACGGCATGCGTAGCGGTATCGGAGGATGGCCTTAAGTCGCCTTCGACCACGTTGCCCTCGAGATCCACCACCACCATGTCGCTCGGCTTCATCTTCTCGTAGCTCACTCCGCTTGGCTTGATGACGAACAGGCCAGTCTCCCGATCGATCGCGCTCGCATTGCCCCAAGTAAATTTCACGAGACCGTGCTTCGGCAGGTCCAGATTGGCTTGATATACTTCTTCCTTCAACTGCTCCAACAACGTTAGCGCCCCCCGTTCTCGAGCAGATGCTCGACGGCAGCCTGCTCGATGGCCAGCCCTGCCTTGTAGCGTTCGACGAAAGCCCCGAACCCTTCGACATCCTTGGCATCCGGAGCGATCTCCGTTCCTTCGACATCCTTAAACACTTTGCCCTCGAGGAAGTCGGCCAAGCTCTCTCCCGAAGCCTTGCCCGTCAAGTAGGAGGCCAGCAGCGCCATGCCCCATGCCCCGCCTTCTCCGGCCGTGGACATCACCGAAACGGGGACGTTTAGCGCGGCGGCTACGATCCGTTGTCCGACTACCGGAGTCTTAAATAGACCGCCGTGAGCCAGTATGCTGTCTATCGCTACATGCTCGTTCTCGGTCAAAATATCCATCCCAAGCTTCAGCGCCCCGAATGCGCTAAACAAATGCGTCCGCATGAAATTAGCCAGATTGAAATTGCTCTCCGGCGACCGGACGAATAATGGACGGCCTTTCTCGATGCCCGTAATATTTTCGCCGGACAGATAACCGTAGCTGAGTAGCCCGCCGCCATCCGGGTCGGCCTCGAGCGCCTTGTTCAGCAGCACGCTGAACAACTTGCCGGAATCGATATCGAAGCCCATCGCCTCGGAAAATTCACGAAATAATCCCACCCAGGCGTTGAGATCGCTGGAGCAGTTGTTGGCATGCGCCATGGCGACCGGACTGCCATCCGGAGTAGTGACCATATCGATCTCCGGATATACCTTGGACAATTCCTTCTCCAGCACGATCATGGCGAATACGGATGTGCCTACGGAGACGTTGCCCGTACGCTTCTTTACGCTATTGGTCGCCACCATGCCCGTCCCGGCGTCGCCTTCCGGCGGACAAAGCGGAATGCCGGGCTGCAGATCGCCTGCAGGGTCCAGCAGGAGCGCCCCCGCTTCCGTAAGCTCGCCGGCTTGCTCGCCGGAGACATACACCTTGGGCAGGAGCTCCTCCAGCTTCCATGCGTAGCCTTTGGACGCAATCCGATCGTCGAATTGTCCTATCATTGTCGCGTGATAATTATGGCTGGCTTCATCTATAGGGAACATGCCGGAGGCGTCCCCGATGCCGATGGCTTTGTTGCCGGTCAGCAGCCAGTGGATGTATCCCGACAGCGTCGTTATGAAATCAATGCGAGGGACATGCTCCTCCTCATTTAAGATCGCTTGATATAGATGCGCGATGCTCCAACGCTCGGGAATATTGAATTGGAATAAGTCCGTAAGCTCCCTGGCCGCCCGTCCCGTCGTTGCGTTGCGCCACGTCCGGAAAGGTACTAGCAGCTCGCCCTTGCCGTCGAATGCCAGATAACCGTGCATCATCGCGGAGAAGCCTATGGAACCTGTGGTCCGAAGTGTCACCCCATAATTCCGGTCTACTTCCTGCTTTAATTCGCGGTAAGCGGTCTGGAGACCCTTAAGGATATCCTCCTGGCTGTACGTCCAATAACCGCCCTTTAGCTGATTCTCCCACTCGAAGCTCCCCGATGCGATCGTCTCGAAGCGTTGATCGATCAGTACCGCCTTGATCCGCGTCGACCCCAGTTCTATCCCTAGCGATGTTTCGCCCTTGGTTATTGCTTCCTTTAAGTTCACTTGACTCATGGTCACGTTTATCCTCTCCCCTTCGCGGTTGCAAGTCCAGACGATTGTTAATGCTATAATAGCCGCTCCCGTCTGCCCGACAGATCCCATAATAAACCAGTCGCTTGACATATGGAAGAAGGCGCCTTCCCTTACTGACAGCCTTAGTATATTTTTTGTACGTACATTTGTCAATGAAATTGGATAGTTATACCCACAATGTCCCCGTCACTACCTTTTGTTGCATTTTCATTCTGTAATATTCGTGTTAGAATATGTACGTACAACTTTCCGAACACTAATGAAAGAAGTGGATATCGTGAAGCCCAAGTATCAGATCATTATAGATGATATTAAAAGCAACATCCTGTCGGGGACCTACAAGGCCGGCGAACAAATCCCTACGGAGCTGGCTCTGCAGGAAAGCTACGGGGTCAGCCGGCAGACTGTCAGGAAGGCCATTCTTGAGCTCTCGAACGTGGGGTTTCTGCGGAGCGAGAAAGGCTCCGGCACGTATGTCAGCAGCCAATATCGTTCCAAAACGGGCGGAGCCGCTGCAAAAAAAACGATCGGCGTCATTACGACCTATATCTCCGACTATATCTTCCCTTCCATTATCCGCGGCATCGAGAGCCGTCTGAACGAGGATAACTACTCCCTGCTGCTCGCGAGTACGAACAACGACATCATGCAGGAGAAGAAGGCGCTCGAGATGATGTTGTCCTACGGCGTGGACGGACTCATAATCGAGCCTACCCGAAGCAATGTCTACAACCCTAACATTGCGTACTACTTGTCGTTTAAGGAACGGGAGGTTCCTTTTACGATGATCAATGCCTATTACGAAGAGCTGGAGGTTCCATTTTTTTGCCTCGACGACGTGCAGTCCAGCTATCTCGCCACTCGGGAGCTGATCGCCAAGGGCCATACCCGGATCGGGATAATCGCGAAGATGGATGATTTGCAAGGGAAATATCGCATGAAAGGTTACATCAAGGCGCTTGGGGAAGCCAAGCTTCGCTTCCACCCCGAGCAGGTGCTGTCCTTCGACACGGAGACGAAGCCGGATCTGTCCCTCAATCTGGAGGAATTCCTGGTCGATAATCGGGAAACATTGACCGCGCTGGTATGCTATAACGACGAGGTGGGTCTGGAAGCGGTGCATGCGTGCCGAAGGCTTGGGATCAGCATTCCGGACGAGCTGTCCATCATAGGCCAGGACAATTCGTATATCGCCAAAAACGCGAATATCAAGCTAACGACGCTGACCCACCCCCAAGAACAGATGGGGCGCGATGCGGCCGATTGGGTCATCAAATATTTGCAGGGCAAACGGGACTTGCCGGCGAGCATCTACTATCAGCCCGAGTTGATCGAGGGCGAGACGGTAAAGGCGATTTAGAGAGCATGGTTCTGGTTGCCAAGGATGCAAATAAGGCACTCTGATTAGAGTGCCTTATTGATATAGGACAAAAGCTTACGTATTAACGGGGGGGGTGTTGCGACGAACTGATTTTTTTATTCAGTCGCTTCCAATGCAAAATGAGCCGAAATCCGATGCGAAGTTGACTTCAGCCAAGCCAGCTCGTATTCGCCATTGCGATTTGCGATATGCTGCGGATCAACCGTTACACTCGAGGTTTCGGATGAAATCTGATAACGGAACCGACCCAGCTCGACCAGGATCTTACCGTTTCCTACAAATCGATCCGTTTGATCGATGCCATTGGCAACAAGCAGCGGAACCTGCAAGAAGATGCCGCCACAGCTAGCTCCCCTCAACTCTGCCTCATAGTGCAATCCTTCTTCTCCAAGCGAATACTTCTCGCTTAATCGCATGCATTCCCCTCGAACAGAAGTCACGTTGTAATCGACTTGAAAAAAAACTTTATCCTCTTCCCGCGAATGAATCACAACCTCATAGTCGACATGGTTGCCGTACTCGCTTAATGTACACATTTCACCATTATGATTCATCCAACCAGGGGATATGGCAGCATATCTTCTTTGCAAACCTGCAGGTATACGATATGACTCTTCCGCTGTAAATGGCGTAGACAAAGCCAACTCTGTCGGGATACCCTTGCGATGAATACGTCCTAAACCGGCAGCATCATATTGTTGATCCGGCTTAGGATCGATTTCGATCGTATAACCTCCTGCGCTAGCAATGATTTTATGAAACGACGGTGTTGTCTGAATAACGCAGGCCGAAGCTTCTACAGGGGTAGCCTTCTCGGCAATGGTGTCATCTGCAAGATCATATGCCATAACCAAAAACGATCCGAACGAAGCCATATATTTATCATAATAGGCGTAATATTCAGTACCATAACCGCTTTCGATAGGGTACAAATTTTTAAGATGGCGAGGCGGCGAGGCGCTAAGCCAGCGGTCTATCGATAATATAGCAAGATGCGCTGCCCGTTTAAATGCGCCTGCAATCTTATCCATACCAGCTCTCTTATACCGCAATGCTTCATATTCACAGCTGACCGCAATTAACGCTTCATTAAAAAGAAATTGATTGCTCCTTCCGCCGTATGCCAGCTCGCCTGTTACCGATTGGGTAAACAGAGTCATCAATCCGCCGTATTGTAGATAAGCATCCAAGCTTGATGCGTAAGTACCGTTATATCCGCTAGCTAACATCAACTGGATATGCGCTCTCGTCGTTAAATCATACAGGATCGGACAACCAGGGTCGCGATACATGCCATAAGCATCAAACTTCCGTAATTGAATGGGCCAGTGGCGGTCAAAATACGCTGTCGTATCCGTTAAACCTTCCGTCTCCCGCAAAAACTCTCCAACCATATTATATACATTTATATTATGCATTCTGGCTTCATCTTCTGATGTTCGAATAACCGCAGCATATTGCTTATACGGATCCACTTGTTGTAGATGAGCGTACCATTCTTTCATCGTACCCTCGTCTACACGCCGACTCATTACTTTTATGGAGAGCATAATTTCTTTTATGGCGAAGTCGGCGAAAATGTTATTGTCCATAGAAGCTAATTCCTTGCAGCATTCTGTCATCATTTCTGCCCAAAATGGTTTCAAATGCGACAAACGCCCTCCTGCCAACAAACAAGCCAATAGGCACGCCACTCTCGAATAAGACTGCAGATCCAAGTAGTCTCCGTCTTTTTTGCGTCTTAAACGAAGCTCCTCCAGATCATAGGCTTGAAAGGAACGCTGAATGAAATCGAGATAAGTTTCTTTGGAAACTCCCGTTTCAACGATCTCTTGCTCGTTGCTTTGAAGGATATGATTAATCATTTGTTCGATGTTCATGTTGGCCTCCACCGGATTATGCACGGATTAATTCCCATTTTTCGATAGTAGCTCCCGTCGGATTAACCCACTCTAAACGAACGCCATCTGCAGTACCGCCTCCTACCGGCTGAAGTACCTTTCGATTCGCGGCGTAGACCAGCAAATATGTGCCGTCCGGCTGTCGTTCAAGAATCCATTGTTGATTGGTATCATGAAAAGCAAAGGTTTGCTGGATTGACAACCCTGAAGCGTTTGGCGCCAGTACATTTAAACTGTTTTGATTGATAATCCTTGTTCCATTGACATACCAACTAAATCTCCATCGCTGCTCGGGATTTCCCGAATAGGTTTCCTGGATGACGCTTGCTCCATTGGCAGTCGAAGCGCCGGCAACGGATATGACTTTACCCGTACTCAGATTTCTTAAAATATAATCAACATCCTGCTCAACCGTAGGCAAAACATGGTTGTTGGTTGTTTTTGCAATATACCATCTTTGATAATCGGCTCCTGCATCAACGCCTGTCGTTGCGACAATACCTTCAAGCAAGCTTCCTCCGCTAGGCTGCAATACTTGGGAGGTTAAATTGTTGCGTATGAGATAAGAGCCGTCGGTTTGCCGTTCTAACGTCCACAATTGCCGGGGAGGATCATACCAAAATGGCGCTTGGGTAACGCGTGCAGCAGCCGTTGCATGGATAACTAATCCACTGTTTGCATTGGCGATACGAAAGCCTGAGCATTCGTCGTAGCATCTAAAGCTCCATTTTTGACTGGCCAATCCTTCATTCGTTTGCAGATTTGCCGTCCCGCCCTCTGTCATTCTCGAATTGCCAATCTGCAGCACTTTACCGGATGCCTTGTTCGTTATGGTATAAAGATGCTCCGCATGATCGATAATGGCTGTGCGTTTGCCGGCATAACGGAACGTCCACTTCTGACGATCGGCTAGCGTATTGGCTTCGACGAGCGCAAACTCATCCAACGGGTCGCCGGAGATCGCTAATACCATTGTTGTACCGGCTGCCTGCAATTGGTATCCCTCTCCCCCGATAGAAAGGAGCTCCCACTTATCCGCTATAAGGCCCGCACCGTAGGATATCTTCAATAAAGACTGATCAACCTTGGAACGTATCTCATATTGATTAGTCCCTGTTTTTTGCAAAATCCATTGCTGATGATCGTTTAGTTGATCTTGTTCATGAATGACATCGCTCGTTGCATCCTCTAACGTTAATAAAGTTCCCGAATCCATATTCATGATGGTATAAGGAATATGCTCAAACAGCGTCACGTCGACTCCTTGCGTAATGATCGTGACCGAGTGAGCAGGCAGCGTTATTCCCGCCGTAGACCAGGCTGCTCCATTAACATTGGCAAGCTGTGACGACCCCGCAGCATCAATCCGATACATATCCCAGTAAGAAGAGGGAGCAGCCCCTAAATGCTGAAGCTCAACCGTCTGCTCTGCATCCGTTCGATTGGCGAGCAGGATCGATTTGCGTTCCGCCGATTTTACTGCATATCCATCCACCTTTGTTTCATCCGAAAAAACGGATGTCACGACTTGCCCATGGAAAAATCGATTGAACCAATAATATAAATCCGCCGTATCATACAACTCTCTTCCATCATTCATTAAACCCATATAAGAGCTTTCTGCATGCCAGAAATTCACTGCCGTTCCGGCTCCGCCAATGACATTGGCTACTAGCAGCGCAGCATAGACGGACTCCTTGCTTGTGTGCAACCTCGGATCCGTATCCCAGGTCATATTGTACTCATCGATAAATATAGGAAGATCCGCCGATGGTCCGATCGCCAATAAACCCGTTCGCAAACTGTCAACTAATGTCCCTTGATTTTGTGCATGGTCATAGGCCGCGGCATCCGTCTTTGGACTGGATTGCCCGCTGCTATACGCATGCATGGTAACAAAATCAATATAAGGCAGCGCTTGATCAACGACGGATGTCAAATAAGACACCTTTACATCGGCCGTAGCAGGTCCTCCAACCTTTATCGTTGGATCAATAGATTTCATAGCCATATAGCTCTTCTTAATAAGATTAGCCATTGCCGAAGCATTCAGCCCCGGAGTAATAAAGCCGCTTTCTCTTTCATTTGGAATTTCCCAGTATTGAATACCCAATTCATGCTCTATATTAACGATTTCCACCAGTTCGGCCGCAAAGGAAGCAAAGGCATCGGCATCCAAATAATCCTCTTTTCCATTGGGCCCGTAAGGAATATTAATCATAATGGGATATTGTTCATCTACAAGCGGAGTAAGCGCATTAACGATTTTGGTTTCATTCCAGGTTAAATCTTCATTAAGCCAGCCGCTCGTATTAATCATACCTGTACTATGAATGCGAATAAGACCTTGATTGCCATTTAAATAACGAATATGCGACATAAAGCCGGGATCTGCGGTATAGGAATCATGAATGAATCCATTCGAATTTTGACCATAGGCTTGGGGTTGCACACTTTTCTCAACGATGTCCCAATTTATTGAAGCTGTTAAAGGCGAAGAGTCTTCCGATTTGGCGCCTGAAGCGACTAACGATGATGTAGGGCCTCCCAGGCATAAACTACTCAGCAATAAAAAAATCAGAGCTATCATCGACATCCGTTTCATCGTGCTCAATAACATCAAGATCATCCCTTCTAAGTGGTATTCGATTACCCCTTCAAAGAACCAATCATAACCCCTTTAACAAAATACTTTTGTATAAAGGGATAAAAACATAAAATCGGCACGCTGGCCACGACGATCAAAGAATACTTTAATACGGCAGCGGTATTTGCCATAGCTTCCTGCAGTTCGGGATCCATAATCATGTTTGCGTTAACTTGGCCCAGCACTAGAATTTCACGAAGTATAATTTGCAGCGGGTATAAGCTGCGATCATTTAATAACATTAATGCGTTAAAATAGGCATTCCAATGGGTGACCGCCGAGAACAAGGTAATGACGGCAATAACCGACTTGGATAATGGAAGAACAAAGGAAAAGAAAAATTGAAAATCATTGCATCCATCGATTTGCGCGGCCTCTAATAATTCATCCGGTATGGTATTCGTAATAAATGTTCTTGCAATGATCATGTTGTAGACGGACAAAGCGCCAGGCAACACCATTGCGCCTATGGAGTTCATTAAACCTAAATCCTTGATCAACAAATAAAAGGGGATTAATCCGCCGCTAAAAAACATCGTAAAAGTAAAGATGAACATAAATACGTTTCTGCCCTTAAGCTTTTTGCGCGACAGTCCGTACGCACAGGTCATGACCATGCACACATTGATGATCGTGCCGAGAATCGTATAAAGAAACGTATTGCCGTAAGAATTCAAGATGTCTTTATGCTTGAATACGGCTTTATAACCCTCCAAGCTAAAGTCCACCGGCCATAACAAGACTTTACCTGTAGAAACCGCAGATCCGGATGAGAAGGACGCCGATAAAACAAATAGCAGCGGGTACAGTACAGCCAATAAAATGACGGTTAAGACGATGCCTGACAGGATATAAAACACTTTGTCCGATCTGGGCGACTTCGCAAACGTTAGTTGATTTCCCATCATAATCTCCCTACCACAAACTGTTGTTGTTAATTTTCTTGGCCGAATAGTTTACTAAAATGAGCAAGATAAAATTAATAATGCTATTAAATAGTCCGATAGCCGTCGCGAAGGGAAAATCCCCCGCTCCAATCGTTAAGCCAACCTTGTACACATAAGTCGAAATCACTTCGCTTTGGCTGATGTTCAAATTATTTTGCATTAAATACGTTTTCTCGAAACCGATATCCATCACATTGCCTACAGCCAAAATGAGTAATATCGTCGCGGTTGGCAGCAAGGATGGGAAATCAATATGCAGAACCCGTTTAAATCGCGTAGCGCCGTCGATTTGGGCGGCCTCGTGCAGCTCTTGATCCACACCCGCCAATGCGGCAATGTAGATAATGCTGCTCCATCCCAAGCTCTGCCATATGCCCGACCATACATACAGATGCTGAAACGCATCGGGATTGGCAAACACGTCAGGTATAACCTTATCGGTCAACGCTAAAAAGAGATTGCCAATCGCGCCCGTTCTAGGATTGAAAATTTGCAGCAGCATACCGACAATAACAACCGTCGAAATAAAATGCGGCATATAGGACACGGTTTGAATCAACTTCCGATAACGCGTACCGATAAATGCATTGAGCAACAAGGCAAAAATGATAGGCAATGTAAAGGAAATAACCAGGCTATACAAAGATAAGGAAATTGTATTCCACAAAATGCTGCCAAACTGGTAGGAGTCAAAAAAGCGCTCGAAATTTTCAAAGCCGATCCATTCGCTCCCCCAAATCCCTGCTCTAAAATCCCAATCTTTAAATGCCAGTTGGACGCCTGCCATTGGCACGTAAGCGAAAATGACGATATAGACCAAGGCGGGTATTAAAAAAACATATAACTGCCAATTCGATAAATAATTTTTGATGAATTTTTCGGACATTGCCTTATCTCCATTCCAGAAACAAACGGCTGGAATCCCGCAAAGTTAAACAAGATAACCAGCCATTGCTTCCCCTATGACTTCATTATTGTGTGCGCTCGAATGCGGTTTGAGAAACAGAGAGATATTGCTCCAATCCCATTTTGTTTAGTTCCTTGATATAGCCGTCCCATTCGGAAAATGGCTTTCGACCCGTAACAAACGCAACGGTCATCTCGGATACGTAAGTATCGATAACGACTTTGCTGTTAGCAATCGTCTTTAATTCCTCTTCGTTGTAGATCAGGTTTGTAATAAACTCTTTCGGGAACTTCGGAACGTAGGTTTTATAGAAAACAGGCTGCCAAACAGGAGCCGATCCCTCCGTTACCTCCGATTTTTTCCTTGTTGCCGTTTTAGTCAGGGACTCCCCGCTGCGGAAGCTTGGATTTACATCTGTCCATGTTTTGTTTTGCGGACTTCCCCAGAAACCGGGATCCAAAGTGGCTTGCTCTGGCGAAATACCTAATTGCTCCTCATAATCGCCAAAATATTCGGCTACAATCGCCGGATCGCGCGTCCACTCGACGCCCTCTTCGCCATACCTCGATATGTTGGAAATCGCTTCGTCGTAGAAATAATCGCCGATACGGAACATTAATTCCGGATTAGCCGAATCCTGCGTGATCCACCATAGCTGTTCGGGCAAGGTCGGGTTAAACGGCGTAAAGCTTGCTCCGTTGGAGCCTGCAAGCGGCTCAAGCATGACCATGTCATTGCCCAAAATGCTGGTGTCAAACGTGCCGTAGCTTCCCGCTACGACGATGCCCGCCATTCCATTCTCCACATTAACCAAAGCCTTTAGTTGCGTATTATCCGAAGTAAAGGTTAAAGGAGACAGTAAATTTTCGGAGACGAGCCGATTCATGTACTCCAAGCCTTCTTTCCATTCCGGCTTCGTATAGGCTGCAACGACTTTGCCATTTTCAACGTTCAAGTAGCTTTTTTCCGGGTTCGCATACGTAAACGCATTCATTAAAAATGTAATCGGATTTTGCCCCCACCCCGACATGGTGCCGACAAGAGGAACTTCATCCTTCTTCTGGTTGCCATTTGGATCCTTTTCAGCAAAAGCCTTCAGCACCTCATATAACTCATCCGTCGTTTTGGGTGCGTCAAGCTGCAGCTTTTCGAGCCAGCTCGAATTGATCCAAGCCCGATAGGAGCCTTCGTTCCATTGATTTGGATTGTATTTAGGCATGACATATACATGTCCGTCCGCCAAACGGGAGTTATTGAACATATAAGTACGATCGGCTTCCGGAATCTTATTGAAATTTACAGCAATCGCCGGATCATTATAATAAGACTCCAAATTAACGAATACTCCTTTGCTGGCATATTCATACGCCGTGATCTCGTCTAATTTCATGTTGATTACATCCGGAAGCTTGTCGCCGGAAGCAACCATCAACGCCAATTTCGTTTTTGCCTCATTGTTGTCGGTCGGCAAAAGAATAAACTGAAGATCTACGTTGAACTCATCTTCGATCATCTTCGTCAGCATAGCTGTTTCATAATCTTCGACGTTGGGCGACTGCTGCGTGGCGATCTTTACAACCGTTTTTTCTTTGCTGCCCTCGTTATCGGCCGGAGAGCTGGCAGCCTTTTGACCGCCTCCGCTATTTGTTGCCCCGCTATTGTTTGTTTCATTGGAGGCACAACCCGACAACACCGTTGCAAGCGTTAGAGATACAGCTAATGTCGCGAGCCCCATCTTCTTTTTTCGTTTCATTGAATGAACAACCATGTCACATTCTCCTTTGGTTTTTTTGCAATCGCTTACAGCTCCAGTCTAAGGATTTGGGTCCAAAGAATATACTGTCAATGCGACTGCGCGCTTTCACAAAGAATGAATATATTCTGTCACTATTGCACGGCACTCTTTATTGGAGCTCTGTCATTTGATTCGATACTGTCACAGCGTTCGAATTACTCTTTTATGAGCCTGTTGCGTTCTCTCCAAATCGTAGGCGTAACGCCATGTTTTTTCGAAAATGCGCGGTAAAAGGTGTTTTCGCTCCCAAAGCCGCACATGGATAAGATCGTGCTGTTCGAGTAGGTCGTCGAAAGCAATAGCTGCTCCGCCGCTTGCACGCGAACCTCCTCCATATATTTCCCCAAGCTTTTTCCCGTTTGCTCCTTAATGAAAGCAAATACATATTTTTCGGATATTAAAAATTGCTCTGCGATTTTATTTGCGGACAAGGATACCTCCGCATAATTTTCTTGGATAAACGCAAGTATATCTACCTTTAGCTTATCGTTATTGCTCTTTTTATGACTCAGGACAACCTCGCATAATAGATCGGCATATCCTGCCAAATGTCCCATGTTTACTGCAGCTGAAGCCGCGGGGTCATAAACCGGAAACTCCAATTTACGGTCCGTCGCGGATGGCGTGCGATGATTAAAGATGACGTAATAGGCATTTTCGACAGCTTGACGCAAAGAAAAGTAGATCTGCAATTGTTGACTCTCTTCATTTAAGTTGATTTTCAGGACTTGTTCTTGCTCCTTGAGAAGCTTTTGAACCGTTTCCTTCTCGCCGGCTACTAGAGCGTCGTATATTTTTAATAAAATCGTGACGTCCATTAACGATTTTTTTTGCTGTTGAGGCGATGCCTCATGCCGGTAAACCCCGCTTGACACTTCTGACTGATTGCTGCTTACGGCATATATAGCCTGTTGATGCGCTTCCTTGGCCTGCGTAATGTTGTTCATGGAGTTGCTGATCCCTACAGTCAGATGCACGGCAACGGAAACGGTATGATGCATTTTCCGAATCAATTCCATAAATGCGGCTTGCAGGCGATCCAAATCATCCACTGTCTCTCCGTTCGTAAAAACAACAAATACCACTTCGCCGCTATTAAAGAACAAGGAAACAAACTCATCATCGATTAAACTTCGCAAATTGTATTCCAATTCAAGCGAAATCATTTGATGGAAATCCATATCCGAATTTTCCGAGTAAAACGATATTTTTATGACTCTAAAAGAGTGGAATCGATGTCCAAAATAATATTCCGCCTCGTCGATTTCCTTTTCCGTGTACGCGCCCAAAACAAGCATTTGCTTTAAAATAGAGCCTTGAATGGATTGGTTTAACTCGCTTATTTTCCTAATATGCTCTTCCTGCATATGTTGTATCGTTGACATGGCTTGATTTAAATAGCTGTATTCGTTCGTATTTTTAAAGGTCGTATTGGATGCCTTGGAAGCGAGCTCGATAATCGGCTTAATCGATTTGGTTTCTCTCCACGAAAAATACAAGGAAATGCAAACAATAAGCACGATTCCGATCAGGATGTACACCAAGACAAGCTCCAGCATTTCGTGAATATTTTGTTGGAACCCGCTGAGCGGGAGACCCATTATCACCTTTAATCCCAAAAAATCGCGTTCTTCGACCAAGGCGACAAATGCTTGTCCCTGATGGTTGAATTCCTTCGAATGAGCGATTTCTCCAAGCTTTAGATCTGTTACATCCTGATTCGAATACAACACGTTATCGTTCTGATCCGCAATTAGCAACAATTGATCGTACTGATGCTCATCGAATAGGAACTGCTTCATTAAAGTTTTAGTATCCATATCCAACGCCAATACGCTTCTAAGATCATCGATAAGAGGGAGATACGTGTTATTAAATAAAATGGTAAAGGTTTCATAGGGCCTGCTGCTGTAATAATTGGATTGAAGTTTAAGCGTTTTCAAAAATTTCACTTCGTAATTGCCGGAGAAAATAAAGTTTCTCCACTCCGAAAAGGTATAGCTCTCGTAATGATGAAACTTGTCGTAGGCATTTAGAACTTGATCGCTGGAAAAATAATTCGAAACATACACCGGATTATCTCTAAAATAAATGGAGGCCGAACTAACTAATTCCTGCGTCAAAGTCAGTCTTCTAAGCTTTTCATTAAGCTGCTTCATATCGATGTAGTTCTCGCTCGACGGTTCGCCGTTTAAAAAGAACAGCGTCTTAAACGATTCTTCTTCGCGTATCAAGTTAGCGAGCTCTTTCGCTTTTGTCACCTGTGATTCTAATGACAATACGCCTTCTACAAGCTTTGCTTCGCTTCTATCAATCGTTAATTGTCTTGCCAGCGTGTAAGAATTCCATATTAACGGAGTCAGCATGGCCACAAAAATCAGTAAAAAGAGCATGTACTTCAAGCATCTCTTGATAAACAGCTTGCGTCCTTTCTTGTTCAATAAAGCATTCTGTTTCATTACCAAATGCCCTCCTATTTGTCTAATGCCTTATGGCATGGATCGAGCAATACTCTCCTTCTATATTATAAATGATTGCTTTTACTTCCTATCCGTATTAATCCGTCCCTATATCATAAAGTATGAATGGTCACTGTCAATAATCGTTATTGACTGTCTGATAGTAAGAACGCTAAAAAAAAACGGCCCATCATGTCATAAGACATACTGAGCCAGCCTGTATCTTCATTTATTTGTACGAGCTCAAATCTTTTCTAATTCATCCGTTTCCCTGGCTAACTTATCTTTTAATTGATCAATCTCGGATTTTGTAATACTCGTAACCAGCGCTAACGTTCTTTCGGACGCCAACCCGGCTTGTTCTGCCGCTTCCTCGTTCCGCCCCAGCCCTTCAAGCGTTTTAGCATAATAGTAATACGAATCCGCATACCTGGGCGATTTGGCCATCACCTTTTCATACATCCTTGCCGCCTCGTCCAACCTGCCCAGCATATAGTAATTCTGCGCCAAGTTATCCGTAATGGTCAGATCATTGTCGTCGTACTCATAGGCTTCCTCATTAAACGCAAGCGCTGTCTCCAGATCGCCTTTAAGCAGCTTGAAATACCCCAGGTTTCCGACCACCGTCACCGTTTTATAATCCTGACAGATTTCCTCAAGCAGCCGAATCGCCTCGTCCTGCCTGTTCAGCAGCCAGTACGCGGTCGCCAGATTGGACTTAGCCTGCATGCGAACATCCGTTGATGTAGCGACCTGCAGGAGCTTCTGCAGCACTTTCTCCGCCTTCTCCTGCTCCCCGACCTTCATAAGCAAAAATGCATATTGAATATGATGCTGAGGGTTGGCGTTTTTCGATTTATACGCCTTCTCCAGAAACGCCAGCGCTTTATCCAGATCCCCCTGCGCATAAACCGCATTGCCCCTCAAAACATACCACGTCGAAAGATTGGCGTAGATCACATAAATCAACAGTCCGGCAATTAGCCCGATTCCAAGCAACCAGTGCACCTGAAATCCAATAACAATGACAATGAATACTCCAGCCAGTATAAGCAGTACTTTCACGATTTGCGGCACTGTCCTTCACCTTCTCCCTCAAGTCTTAATCAGCCACAATAAGTATTTCTACATAAGTCATTCTAACTCTTTTCAAAAATAATAAATAATTTAATTTGGCATGTTACAATCCATGTATGAAGAACAGTTGGAGTGTGACGAAAATGAGTAAACGAGAACAACACAAACAACAACGCCGCCAAAAAATTATCCAGACTGCAAAGGATTTATTTTTGGAGCAAGGCGTGCAAAATATACAAATGCAAGACGTAGCGACTGCTGCTGACGTTGGAATAGCAACCTTGTTTCGCTATTTCCCAAAAAAGGAGTATTTGGTTATAGCCGCTACGAATGCGATTACAGATGAAATGGCCACGAATGTAGGACGGATTGTCGAGAAAACCATTTCTACATACGAAAAAATCGAACAAATTCTGGATTATTATATAGATGGATCCAAGGATCCCCAGCTTCGTTTAGCGAAGTTTTTCGAGTCTTATCATTTATACGAAAAAATAGCTGCAGAATCGCCTGAGCAATATGAGGAATACTTATTCGCACGAAGTAAATTATCCCAAATTTTATTAACATTGGCCGAGCAGGGCAAGCAGGACGGCTCACTACGACCGGATGTTGATTTGGATGTATTTATCATGACGATGGTGCAGAATTTCAGCATATTCACATTCAAATCAAGCCTGGCCACCCATGATGCCACTCTTTCGACGTTGCTTTCGGCGGACAAGCAGCTCGCGATGATGAAGGATGTGTTTTTACGCTACATTCGTTCGCAACAATAACGGACGTTTAGATTGACATTCAAACGGGAAAGTTGTTTACTAGTAAGTGTGAATAGTGATAGTCGACTATCACTTTAGGCGAATCTATTTTAGGAGGGCTTATTATGAGTCGCTTATCTGGCAAGGTAGCCATTATTACAGGAGCCGCGCAAGGCATGGGTGCGGCACATGCAAAATTATTTGTAGAGCACGGCGCAAAGGTTGTTTTAACCGATCTAAATGAGGAAAAGGGGCATGCATTTGCATCCGAGTTAGGCGAGAATGCTCTATTCGTTAAACAAAACGTAGCTTCTCAAGAAGATTGGACAAACGTTGTCGCGAAAGCCGAAGAAGCTTTTGGTCCGGTAAACGTATTAGTAAACAACGCCGGCATTACGATGGCTAAAAATATGCTTGATCTTTCAGAAGAAGAATACCGTCGTATCGTTGACATTAATCAAGTGTCTGTATTCTTGGGCATGAAAACCGTGGCAGCTTCGATGATGAAAGCTGGCGGCGGTTCGATCATCAACATATCTTCGATGAACGGCTTGGTTGCCGGTGCCGTAGGTTACACAGATACTAAATTCGCCGTGCGCGGCATGACAAAAGCAGCCGCGATCAACCTGGCGCCGATGGGCATTCGCGTAAACTCCGTACATCCTGGCGTTATTGCAACGCCAATGGTTGTACAAGAAGATACAAAAGCGGCTGTAGAAGCCTTCTCTCAACACATTCCATTAAAACGCGTAGCCCAACCGGAAGAAGTATCGAATATGGTATTGTTCTTGGCTTCTGACGAGGCTAGCTACTCTACAGGCTCAGAATTTATTATCGATGGCGGACTAACTGCACAGTAATAAGGTTCGCGGTATTAAAATGGCCGATTTTCTACCGGGGTAGAAAATCGGCCTTCTTTAGGAGCATGTTGAGAACTGCTTTTTACACTCAGTAAGGATTCGTAGCAATAAAACTCGCCGTCTTCACGTAGATGCGCGGATTGAGCTTCAATTGATTGACGATTACTTCCGCGATGTCCTCCGCTTGCATGAACTTCGAATCGTTGTTTTCCTTGATCAGATTGAGATCAAGCGCCAGATCCGTGGCGACCGTACTAGGGTTCAGGGCCGTTACGCGAATATTGTTGCGACGAACCTCTTGCGCTAGCGATTCTGTGAAACCGATCACCGCGAACTTCGATGCGCTGTAAGCGCTGGAGGTAGCCGCTCCGCTCAATCCGCTGGTAGAGGAAATATTAATAATATCCCCGCCTGACTTCTCGATCAATTGAGGCAGCACCGCACGCGTGACATAATAGGTGCCTAGCAGATTCGTATCGATGATCCGTTTCCACTCTTCGGGGTCCATATCCAATACGGTGCCGAATGTCGCGATTCCCGCATTATTGATTAGAATGTCGGCGGAGCCCAGCTCACTTCTCAGAGCTTCCACCGCAGCTTCCACTTGCTCTTTGGAGGAGATATCGGCGGTTGCATAAGCTACTTTAACGCCCAGCCCTTTCAATTCCTCGGCCACTTCCTTTAAGGAAGCCTCGCTCCTGGCAACCAGGCCAACGTTTACGCCTTCTTTCGCTAATGCGACAGCCGTCGCTTTGCCGATCCCTCTTGCCGCTCCTGTTACGATTGCTACTTTTCCTTCCAACGATTGCGCCATTGTGCAGCTCCTCTCCATTCTGTACCTACATTATAACAAAGAAACAATTTCATCCATAAAGCTTTGTAGCGTGCTCGATACATACGAGTCTTTACGCCATATAAAAATGGTCGTAATTTCATGATAAGGTTCCGGTACGTTATGACCATACACGGTGCCCTTGACAATCAGATCGGTAATGGATGATTCCGGAATAATCGTCATTCCTATTCCTGCAGCGACGCTGCCCATAATCGTTCCGAACGTTCCGAATTCCATGATCTGCTTCGGGATAATCCCCTCCGCCTTCATCCAGCTTTCAAGTCTTTCCCGATAACCGCAGCCTTTATTGTACAGCAAGAGAGGCTTTTCCGTTATTTCCTCGATACGAAAGCTTTCTCCTTTGGTTACGAGCACCAGCTTTTCTTGAAAAACCTCAAGCTGTTCGATTAAAGGATGCCTGATGGGGCCTGTAACAAAAGCTCCATCCAGCTTCATATCAAGCACTTGTTGGACCAAGTCATCGGTAACTCCGGTTTTTAATGATAATTCAACTTTGGGATACTTGCGATAATAAGAAGATAGGATGTCCGGCAGTGCATTCACCGTCTCCACGATCCCAATCTCCAGGACACCAGAGGGGTATGTCTTATCCTCGAATAGATGTGTCATCTCCTCCATTTTCGACAAGATCTCCCTCGAATGATCCAACAACCGCTTTCCTTCCGGGTTTAAGATCATCCCGCGCTTATGCCGATAGAACAATGGCGTCCGAAGCTCTTTCTCCAGCAGCTTTATTCTTGCCGTGACATTGGATTGAACGTAGTTTAGCTCCAATGCGGCTTTACTGACACTGCCATGCGTTGCAACCGCCTGGAATATTCTCAAATCATTAAACTCCAATGCAACCTCGCCTCAGCTCTTCAATGGATACATATTTATCAAGTATCATTATAAATGATGATAAACTTGATTTGCAATCATTTTACTATACCCATTCTCCTTCCTATAATGAGTGATGTACAAAGGATTTGGCGGATTTTTTATAGGCTAACTTTTGGAATACGCACTTATAGGGAGAGGCTTTACATGCTAAGCAAACAAATCGTCACAGGTTCCATTCTCTGCCTCATTGCAAGTATGTCGTGGGGAGCGATGTTTCCTGTTGCACACCTTGCATTGCAAAAAATGGATCCACTTTATTTTTCATTTATTCGTTATTTCGCCGTTACCGTCATCCTCAGTGTGCTGCTTTGGATGAAAGAGGGAAAAGCGGCATTCCGGCTGGAGGGAAAGGGTAAGACATTATTGTTTTTCGGAACGATGGCATTTACGGTCTATAACATGGCCGTCTTTTTCGGACAACAACTCATGGGGGAAGCAGGGACAATCGCCGCCTCCATTATGGAAGTACTTATGCCGATGATATCCGTTATGCTTTTATGGATCACGACAAAAAAAGCACCGAATACATACACGCTCACAAGTGTAGGTATCGCGCTTGCCGGCGCTTTGCTCGTTATTACCAATGGGAAATTTACATTTTTTATGATGGCCGGGCAACATCTTGTTCCTTTGCTTCTCATTTTCGCGGGAGTTGTCGGATGGGTCGTGTATTCGATGGGGGAGAGCCGATTTAGAGATTGGTCGATCCTGCGTTATTCCACACTCACATGTTTGCTAGGAACTGCAGTGTCTTTCATCGTCGTTACGCTTGCCTCCGTCTTTGGTTTGGTTCCCGTTCCTGGCTGGCACACGATACTCTCGATTAAATACGAAATGTCCTTTATGATTCTACTGCCAGGGCTTGTTGCCCTGCTGTGCTGGAATTCAGGGATCAAACGGCTATCGCCGATTAACGGCATCTTATTTATTAATTTTGTTCCAATTACCACATTCGTCATTATGGCCTTTCAAGGCTATCAGATCAGCAGCTATGAATTATACGGCACGCTGCTCATTATCTTTGCCTTATTACGGAACAATATGCACCAGAGGAAAACACAGCGGTTAAAAGACAATCCAGCCTATTCCGCTAGCCCTGTAAAAGAACGATCAGAGGCAGCACTCTGATCGTCCTTTTTTTCGATGAAGTTTTCTCGGAATTGGTTTATTTAACTAACAGTCCCGCATCTGTTGTCGGATTTTTGGGTTTGCGATGGAAGAGACGATCAAGCCCTTTGTGCATAAGCGGAAGGACGTAACGATCTAATCCAAAGCGGCCAGCGTTCGTGCCGGCGAAGATGACCATCAATCCAAGAAGCAGAAGCCACGGGTTCGTGCTTACGGTACCTGCGAACATAAACATGAAGTTCATTAAGGCTCCGAAGAATGCGGCGGTAAGCGTTAGTGTACCAAGGATGAGTCCGAGTCCTACCAGGAATTCTCCCCATGGTATAGCGACGTTAATGAATCCAACGTTCGGTAATGCAAAGTGTTCTACAAATGCAGTGTAGGTCGGGTAAACCGCTTCGCCTGTAGCTTTATCAAGCACCGGGTTGTTTACGGCCGCGTTGAGGAAACCCGTTGCATCGAAAGGCGTTGCTCCCGTAATTTTATGCCATCCGGCGTCCAACCATGCGAACCCAACTACGAAGCGAACAATAGTGACTAGAATACCAGCGATTTTATTCTCTCTCCAAAATTTTAACATGAAACTCACTCCCGTTCTTCATTATTAGCAGCGGTATTAACATTGGCGTCAGATTAGCTTCAATCTTGCTGATGGTTGAGATCGTTGTATATGATTCATCAGGATCACCGTCCTCGTTAGTTTCGATTGATGATTGCTTCTTGTTGATGTCTTTATTATAGAACGTAAAAACGGTTGGTATTGTGATTTAAATCACAAAGTTGAGGGGTAACATTTGATCAATTTGTGAATAGATTCACAATGATCGGCGTGTAACGAAACCGACACCAATTGTCACGTACAGCACGTTGCTCAAGAAAGCAGCAGCGGATGACAAAAACCAAGGAGCAGAGCGAGAACAAGCCGCTTAGCCCCTTGGTTTCTTGCATGTTTTATCCTATTTTTCACTTAGCATCAAAGCATTAAGGCTTCAATACGGATACGAGAGTTTCGTTATCCCCGGATATGACCGTCACTTCGGGTGGTAATTTCAGGTCTTTTACGAACAGCGTTTCTCCGATTTCCATCGCGCTGATGTCGAGCTCGACCACGGACGGCAAGTTCTTAGGCAATGCCTCCACTTCCACATAGGGGTCTTCGACCTGCACGACTCCCCCCGACTTTGTTCCAATAGGGCTGCCCAATAGCTTTACCGGAAGCTTCGTACGAATAACTTCGCCTGACTGAACAAGCTGGAAATCGACATGCAACAGCTCGCCGGTCACCGGGTTGCGATGAAGGTCCTCCAGCAATACCGTCAGGGAATGGTCATCTGCCAGCTTAAGTTCGATAAAGCCGGAGCCCCCTTTCTTTAGCCACTTTTCAAATTGCTTGGTGGATATATGAATGATTTCGTTTTCTGCGTGTTTTCCGAATACGACCCCGGGCAAACGACCCTCCCGACGTAAATTCCGCAGTCCGGAAGATTTCAATCGCGGACGTCTTTCTGTATGAATGCATGCAGCCATGCTCTACCTCTCCTTTACATGAGTGATTTTAGCGCTGTAATAGCAGCGGTTGAACCTCCCCGGCACGGGGATAAATAGAGAAACATAGCATCACAACCTCCATGTCCTTTCGGATAGATAGACATACATTAAATGTAAAAACCCGCAAATACAGACCAAGGCACCCCACTCCGAAGAGTGGAATGCCTATGGGTTTCATTCACCATATCATAGATTGTCAGCCGTGTCGATACGCTCCGGCAAAGGTTTGTTATCCGAAAACAAATCCGGATTATCCTTGAGCATATCCGTAATGACCTCCGCCACCAAAGCTGCATCACATACCCTAACGACGGCATCGCCCAACCGCCCTTTATACATCGCTCCCTTGCGTTCAAGCACTTCATCCACTTTCCAAAAATGCTCGGACCACGATAACCCGCAATGTCTGCGGGAAGGCACAGGGATTTCGGTTCCATCAGACAAAACCGTATACAGCATCTCGTGATCATCCGTTAGTCTCCCGGGTATATCCACCCATTCCTCGACGCCATGAATAAAGGTGTTGCGCTTTAAATCGACTCCGACCAACATAATCGTTGCTTGCCGGTCAAGCAGCTTCCCCCAACTGGAGCCTCTGGCGCATGGAGTATCGAAATGATGGTCGCTGTTTGTAAATGCATGTGCATCCCTCCCCAACGCCGCCACGGAATGAGTGGGATGCCATGAACGCGCCACGCCCGGCCTTTTGCGAAAAAGTTCCGGCAAAATGCCGACGCAAACCGGCGACTCCTCCACGTAGAACCTCGGATTCTCTGCATTTATATGCGACCATGTATGAGTGGGCAACACCAGCAGCCCATCCTTCATATAGTCGGACAACGCGTCCAGGACCGTGTCCGCGCCGCCATCGACTTGTCCCAAACTTTTCATCGACGAATGAACCAATAACGTGCCAGCCGCATCAATGCCCAGCTGTTCTAATTGCTTCTGCAAGCTCTCTTTCGTGTGCAACCTTTTCCCCTCCTACCGTGATATCCTAACAGTTACCATCCTGATTCAATGGATTGTTCCTCATTCCAGCTTTCGCAGGAGCGCTGATCGGTCTTCTGCTGCCGAAAAAATGGGACTAGAAGTGCAAAGGAACCACTATATCCCATTCAACTCAATTTACGTCAAGTATATTTCTCAGTCCATCCAGGTTGCACACAATTATTTTTCTCTGATCATTGCGTATCAATTGCTCGTTTTGTAATTCCAGCAATAATTTCGTCACGGTTTCGCGTGCCGTTCCTGTCATATCCGCCAATTGCTGATGCGTTAACTTCAAATCGATTAAAATTCCATCCGCTGACGGTACGCCATGTTGTTCTGTTAGTCGCAGCAGCATGCGGGCAATACGCGTGCGCACGTCGTGTATGGTCAGGTCCATGATTAATTTATTGGCATCACGCAGACGATCCAAAGCCGTTCCCAATATACCGATCAGGATTTCAGGCTTGCTATTGACTAAAGGAATGAAATGGCGTTTTTTCAAAATGCATAAAGTAGACTTCTCGATTGTCCTCGCCGAAGCAGAGCGTACTCTTTCATTCTGCAACAAGGCCATCTCTCCAAAAAAATCTCCTTCTCTAAAAATAGAAAGAACCACATCCCTGGAGTGATTATCTTGATAAATTTGAATAACTCCGGATATAACCAGATAAAGTTCATCCCCTTCATCGCCTTCTAAAAAAATAGACTCGCCTTTCGTATATTTGCGCGTGCTGCATAATTTAGAAATTTCAGTCAAATATTCATCATCAAGTTGCTCGAAGAGCGGGAAATTTCGTAATAATTGCAGATTCATCTTCAAACCTCCAGTAGGAGCAATAATTGGAAAGGGCCATCCTTCGGCAGCCTGTTCAGCCACGCCAGATATGACCCTTTCTTAACCGTGTTTTAAATCGCTTTTCACCTTTCAACCAGCTTGCTCCGTATTAAAGTTAACGCTTCCCGCGCTGCCTTTTCGCCCATGGCCATGTTATGGTTAGACAATTTAAACGATACCTGATTTGTCGTAATTTCGGGCCTAAGCACGACATCCGCGATTTGCGCTTCTTCCGAAATAATTTTTCGGCTCATAATTTCAATCGTGTTGAGGATCGCCACTACAAAGCTTTTTGGTTCCCCTAACACCGGCGTACTCAAATCAACGGCGATCACCACGTCGGCCCCCATGCTTTTGGTTAGCGCAACAGGAACAGGATGAACCACCGCACCATCCACCAGGTAGCGTTGCTGATATTGAACCGGCTTGATGAAACCGGGGATCGCCGTCGAAGCGCAAATCGCATGGGAAACTCTGCCTTTATTGAAAATGTGCGCTTCGCCGCTCACCGCATCCGCGGCTACGGCGGCAAACGGAATCGGCAAGTCCTCAAAGTTGACAGGGCCGATATATTTTTCGACAAAACGGGCCATTGGATGATTGCTTACTAACGCCTTCGGAGGCATCACAAAGTTAACAAGCTGGCCCCAACGAACGGTTGGCAGCACCTTCTCGAAAGCGGAAACAGGCTGCCCCCCGGCGTATAACGCCCCAATAAACGCCCCTACGCTTGTCCCTGCAATAATGTCGATGGGAATGCCTTCTTGCTCCAGCAGCTTAATAACGCCAACATGCGCGGCCCCCCGCGCGGCGCCACTGCCCAGCGCAAGCCCGATCCTCGGCCTTGTTCCCGGCTCGCGGTTCCTTCCGAATCGCAGATGACGCTTAAGGATCATTCGATTGCCGCTGACAACATGCGCTTCCTGCACGACCGTTTTCAGTTCCTGGACATTGCCGTCAAGATACGGATAGACCGTCATCATATTCATTGCGTCATGGGAGATCAGCTCCTGCGGATCATCCGAGCCCGCGGCCGATAAGAACGCATGGACGAGCTCGGGGATGTCCTCCTTCCGCTCCCTAAGCGGAATCATCTTTACCTCTAGTGCATGGGTATCCGGTTTGTCGCAGGCTGTCATGAGAATGCGCGTATCTCCTGAGGATTGGAGCAATCGACTTAATAATTCCATCGGCATCGAATCCACATTTTCCAGTACGATGGTTCCTTCTCTTGCAGCTCGTACTTTCATATCCCAATCCTCTTGAAGGAAGTTTGTCCCGTCCATGCTTACGATTGGATATTCGGCGCGCCGGGACAATCGATGAATTTCGTATGCGACATGCGACTTGCCGACGCCTTTCTCGCCCACGATACATACCGGGTCTTCCCGCTGAGCGCATTCTGTCATGTCTCTGCGGAGCCGATGCATAAATTTGCTGCTGCCAACCAACGATCCATATTGCGCCTGCCGCTCCAGCTCCAGCTCCCGCATAACGGCGAGGCTTCTCGTATATTCCTCTGCCACCCGGTCGTTGGACTCCTGAATGCGCTTGATCATCGCTTCGGTCATATGCTGCCGGAACGTAGTGCTCCGGTCCATCAATAACAGCAACCCTTGCCGAGGCATTGCTACCGTCTCTACCGTGCCGACAGCCATTACGGAAGCACTTACCGTTTTCCCCGTCAGACAGGACATTTCCCCAACGAAATGCCCTCGTTCCAAATTCGCGACGAGAATCTTTTTTTCATTCTCCAGGTACACATCCAATTTGCCGGACAACACGATATGGAATACTTCGCTCGATTGCCCCTGCTTTAGAATAATCATGCCGTCTGTAAACGAATGTTTCGTTAAATAGGGGTAGATCGATTGCAAATCTACTGGCTCTAATTCTATCAATAACGGGTAATCCCGTATTTCGTCGAACTTCAACGGATACACCTCCCCTGAGTCAGCGTAGCCTTCGCTCCTTTCATTTTATGGCATCCCTCCCGGCTTTACAACGTTAAAGAAAAAGGCGCCCTGATGGGCGCCCCGATTTATGCCTTGGATGCTTCGGTATATCGCTTGAAACTGTCCATAATCGCTTGCCAGCCCGCCTGCTGGAATTCAACGGGGTGAGTGCTCTCAGGGTCGAAGATTTCAACGACCTTCGTCGTCTCGCCTTGATCAACGAACGTAATATCCACCTTCCGCCCGTCTCCCATCGTGTAGGAAATCGTCTCATGCAGCTTCACTTCGTCGTAAGTTCCGCCGAAATCAAAGCCCATGCTGCCGTCTCGCGCTTCCATCCGTGTAATGAACGTGCCGCCGACTCGCAAATCATTTTCCGCTCTTGGCGCATGCCAATCCTCTGACGGTTGATTCCACTTCGTGATGTGATCCGGCTCGGTCCAATAACTCCATACTTTTGCCACAGGGGCTTGAACGACGGTCTCTACGGTTACTTTCGTCTGACTTGTTTCCATTGAAAAGGACACCTCTTTACGGGAATTTTTGCTTCTCCCTTATATAGACGAATGCCGATCGCTATATTCATCGGTCTATTTGTTCCGGAAGCCCTAATCGGGAAAATAATTTTGCATTAATGAAATTTTGAACATGGAGGATTCGATGATCTCTCATTTCAATCACATGGATGCCCCAAGGAACCAGCACGGATGCCTCCTTGCTCGGTACGTACTGCGCCAAAGCGGGATAACCGCCATTGACGGTAGTCCGCAAAAATTTGGATCCCACGCAATGCCAGCGTGTGAGCGCAAAAAACTTGGACAAATCGTCCTGACCGCTTATCCACATGGCGAAAGGCGGCATGGACATGCAACCTTCCTCATGAAACAACGAAACTAGCGCATGGATATCGAATTGTTCGAAGGCCTCCACATACCTGGAGAGGAGATCAGGGTCGGGATGGGCATCCATCTTGCTGTATTCTTCGGAACGAAGCTGCGTTCGGTCCATCGTCTCTCTGGCTCGTTGCAAGGCGCTGTTGACCGCTGCCGGCGACATTCCCAACGTTTCCGCAATTTGTTTGGACGACCATTCGAATACATCCTTCAGAATAAGAACCGCACGTTGCCGAGGCGGCAAGGATTGCAAGAGTGCAATAAAGCAGAGCTGAAGGGTATCCCTGCGAACGAGAATATCCTCCGGATTCCCTCCGAAATCGGCCGAAGGCCAAATCCAGGACGAGTCTGGCAGCATTTCGACAGGTTCGACAATGGCAACCGCCGGGCCGGATCGGTCAACGGAAAGAGATCGGCGTTTGGTTTGCCTCAGCTTGTCCAGGCATAAGTTCGACGCTATGCGGTAGATCCATGTTTTAATGGAGGAATCCTGCCTGAACGTGCTCCAGCTTTGCCAGGCCCGAATGCTGGTTTCCTGAACGGCATCGTCCGCGTCATCCATGGATCCCAACATTCGGTAACAGAACGATGTTAACCCCGGCTTAAAGCTCTCAAATAACTTCATATCAAAAGCTGCTTCGTTCATCTTGGCCTCCTTGGGGCGATAACCCTAAAACATTCTCCTTTCATCATATTCGAATCGCCCGGCCGTCTCAATCCAATATCGCAATTTAGATTGACGCCGCAACCAATGCTCGCCTACTGTTTCACAAAATAGAGTTTATCTACATATACCGCATACACGTTTGAGGAATTATCCGCCGGCCAGATATACGCGTATTGATTGTTGGTTTGAGAAGGAACAAATGATCCGATCTTGATCGTATGCCATAACATATTTTCCATTGCGGCAGCCGGCATTGTCTGTGTTCCGAATGGATACGACGTTGTAGTTGCATCATATACTCCGTAGGAGAACGCGTTTCCTGATGGAGTTACAAATTGGGGTTTTCCGTTCGCGTCGTAGTTCAAGTCGTCGGCATATTTGATCTTTACTACCGCATAGAGGTCGTAAGTTGCACCGGGAACAAGCTGGTTTTTATTCCAAAACCATTGCATATCCCATCCGTTTGCGGCTCCGACTACCTTAACGGCTGTTTTTCCATCCGATGCCGATACGTCAACATTATTTTTAGCAGCCCCTCCGAACATGCTCAAATCGATGTCTTGCCCAACGTAAACCGTTTGAGTTGTATCTTTCTTCAATTTGAGTATCTTTCCGTCCCCGGCCGCAAAAGGCAGGCTGCTTATTTCATAACGGTCCGGATAGGTCGTAAACGGGATGACGGCGTTGGTGAGCGAATCTCTTATTTCGGTAATATTCATGCCAAGCTTTGCCCGATCGATTTTGATCGTGACATTAGCACTATTTAAACAATTATGATTGACAACGACCAAGTACTTATCTCCCGTAGCAAGATTTTCGTGAGTGGTTACATCTGCATGAGGATGTGCCGAACTGGTGGTATTGCCGCCTCCGATCGTTGTGGCAACATTCGCAATTTTGGTCATGGATAAGATAGTAGGCTCCAGCGTTTTTATTTCATCAAATAAAGTTTGAACGGTAGTGAACTTCGGCCCCCTGTTATAATGCTCGTCGACCATCCCTTCCCACAAGCTTTCCGTTTGATAAATAAAGTAAAGAAATCCCTTGGATCCGTGTCCAATGTTGAGATAGGTCATCGCCCTTGTTTCGGCCGCAATGGGGTCTCGCAAACCCGTCGGCTCATGCCCGAAATTCTGTATGACCGTCCACCATGGAGCACGGTTTTGAATATCTTTTTTGGTCAGCATGTGAAGAAAGTCCAGATAGGGCTTATAATCAATGTTCGAATAATAGGGGTGGTTCATGTAATGGGTGAAATCCCCGACCGGGTACCCCAAAGCCGCCCCGTATGGATCGGTTAATAACGTCTGCGTTTGTTGGACTCCGTAATGGAATTCCGTATACTCCGGAGCCACATAGTCTATTAAGGCTTGATGGTTGGGGTCAATCGATTCCGTTATTCTTTTGGCGTTTTTCAATAAATTCGCATGATCCATATCCAGGTCCATCGGCTCGTCTTTCAGTACGTACGCGTATAATGCAGAGTGATTTTTAATGGGAGAAATTCGATTGTTTATCTCGTTATACAAAGCGACTTCATCATTCGCCAGCGTCGGATTGTATAACGTGCTGTATGCCATCGGAAAAGCCATCACCTTGATATCATAAGCGGCTGCCCGATCTAAAGTATCTGTATAAAGCGCGGCGGGTCCATTCCAGTTGGCGATACTGACAACATTCATATTGGCATCCTTCAGATCCTGAAAGCTGTTGTTTAAATAGGAGATTCTGGCGGAAGATTGATATGGAATTTCTCCTCCCTCAAACCATGTTCCCCGAGCTACAAAAGGCTCTGGCGCATTAGGAGCATTTAAGGATAATCCGGTAATGACCTGAATATTTTTTTTATACAAATCCCCGCTGGCATTGCTGACCACGACTGTATACATCCCATTGGGCACGATCGCATTTGCGTTATTTCTGCCGTTCCACGAAAGTTTTACCGTACCGCTCTGGTTAGCGCCGCTGACCAATGTTTTAACCAGACTGCCGCTGCTATCGACGATCTTTACGCTTATGTTTTGAGGTGCAGAAAGCGTATACGTTATTCCCGCGGAATCGTTAAGATCGTCCTGGTTTCCCGGGGAGATCTTATACGGCTTCGCTTTTATGAGCTGGTCGGGATTATCATTGATTTGCGATTCGTTTATCGAAATCAGATCTACCTTAATTGATGGAAACTGGGAAGCGTTGTTTACTTGATAGAAGCTGACATGGTAAATATGGGTTGGATCAAGAGCTAATGGCGCAGCGTTAATTTTGATTCCGTAATAAAATTTAAACTTATCTTGCGTTTCCAAGCTAGCCGTACTGTACACCTTTGGCGGCACAAGATAGGTAGCAGTCGTCGAGTCATACAAAACAACGCCAAAAATATCGCCTGTCGAAGAATGCCAGTCCGTTCGATCGATCTGTACAATTGCAGTAATATCATAGGTTTCATCATTCCGAAGCTTGGAGCCGTCAATCGGCGCTTGAATATTCCAGTTGCCCCCCGCTCCATTGTATAGAACAGCCGCGCTATTATCGGAAGCAAGCGCGCTTGCAGTCAACACTGATGTGTTATGGAGAATAAAGCTGCTGTCTTGAATGACAATGGAATCGTGCGGTCTCAGGATGATTTCGTCAACATAGATTTCCGATGCCTGACTGGCGTTATTGGTTCCTGCCACAAAAAAAACAAGTTGATTTACGCTTAAATTCGGCACGAATGTCCCCGCACGATATTCTTTCCATACCATGTCTTGCGTTTGGCTTAAAGGCACGGACTTTTGCGGAATGATAAAATCGCCGTAAGTGTTATCCCAGACTCCGAACGAAAACGCATCCCCTGCGGGATTTGCCGACACATGATTCACTTTGACCCGAAAAAAGACATCGTAGGATTTCCCGGGCTCCAATTCACTAAAATCCATGCGAATATGCGAGATATTCCAATTATTGCTTGTGTTTATCATTTTACCCGCAAAACCATTTCGCGCGGTTGTGTCCGTCACGGTTAAACCATCATTGTAATAAGTAAATTGATTCTCGTCTATTACAAAATCCGCGCCGGATGCTGTGGTTTTTTCGAAACTCCACAATAGAGAGACAGCCAAAAAAAACGTCAGGAATAGAGTTGATTTCTTTATCTGGTTCATGTTCAACAACTCCTTATTCGTTATTTGATTCTCCGATTTAGATCAGTTCCGATTTTTGCAGCAGCTTTTGAATGATCGTGGCAACCTCCGCCCTTGTCATTGCTGCTTTAGGGGCGAGGAAGTGGCTGCTTCTGCCGGATACGATACCTGCTTCGATACATTCGGCGATGCTGATTTTCGCCCATTGGGCGACGGTGGCAGCATCTTGATAGGGCTTGAGCTTCTCCTCCGGAGTCTCGGACTGGAGCTTTGCCCTCAAGTTGGTGATCGACATCGCTCTGGCGATGACCGTCATGGCTTGTTCGCGAGTGATGCCGTCATTCGGCCGGAAAGTTCCGTCTTCGAGTCCATTGATCAAGCCGTAAGAGACAGCCGCACGAACATCGCTTGCATACCAATCCGTCGATTTGACATCGGAGAATGTCGATGCCCCGTCACCCGGCTTGATTCCCAGACCGCGAACCATGATGGCGACAAACTCGGCGCGCGTAATAGCCCGATCGGGATCGAACAGCTGATTGCCGACTCCGTTAATAATCATGCGCGAGCCGATGTCTTGAATCGCCGCTTTCGCCCAATGACTCTGCGTATCGCGGAATTGGATCGAATGTTTGATTAGTGCGTACGTGCTGTTGGTCAAACTGCTTATTTGTGCATAATACTTGCCGCCAATCCGCACGATTGCTGTCGGCACATGACGCGCTTTTCCGTCTAAATCGACGACGACGGCCGTCGTG
Source organism: Paenibacillus sp. MY03 (assembly GCF_002165585.1). Taxonomy (NCBI): domain Bacteria; kingdom Bacillati; phylum Bacillota; class Bacilli; order Caryophanales; family Paenibacillaceae; genus Paenibacillus; species Paenibacillus sp. MY03. The sequence goes on from NZ_MXQD01000011.1 coordinate 96,496, forward strand.
ACACCGTCGGGATCGACCTGTTCCGGGATGGCAATCCTACGTTCCACATACGATTCGAAGGTCGCAACATCATACGTCGTATCCCCATAGCTATATTTGACGGTAAAATCGATCGGCGGCACGACGATTTCGAACATGCCCCGGCTCGCTGCGCTTTCGACCAGTCGAATCATATCGGCTGTTGAAGAAGCGATTTCGATCTGAATCCGGATATCGTTAAGTGAAACCGATTTGCCTAGCTTGGCCGCTATCGCATCCATATCGATTTGTTGCGCAGGCAACGTATACGTTCCACGTCCGGTTTGGATTTCTATAACCGCTTGTTTGTTCTCCAGATGCTTAATCGATTGACCATTGAGTACGGCGATCACCGCGTCGGCATCGGCTTGAGCCGAAATCGTCACTTTGACCGGTTGATCTTGCAAAGCAAGGTTGCTTTCCAGCTTGTCCCGATCGACAACGATAGTGACGACGGCCTGACCATTCCGGTTTGAGGTCGTTACCGTTCCCAATTTTTCCGGTTTGCCGTTAATGATGATCTCTGCATTGCCGATAGACGTTTCCGGTTTCCACGGCCCTGTCGTTGTCGGATCTCCGGAGCCGGGTTCGTTAGGCGAACCGCCTTGCGGCTGCAAGTAAATCGGATGGAACTGATCGCTGCGCCACGGCTGGCTTCCCGCCCAACCGATAAACACCGAATGACCGTGATAATTCCGAAAGAAATGACCGAGCAGGCTTTCGGTTTCATTGGGATCGACGCCGATCATGTCGAAAGGAATGGCCTGCACCACGTTCCAGCCGTTTTGATTAATGGCGGCATTGCTCTCGATTTGCAGCTCCGATTGAAACGCCGGACTGGATTGCGGCTGCAAATGATAGATCAAATTTTTGGCGAGCGGATTTGTCATATAGCCATAATAAGCGCTTGCATGATCTTTCGCGATAAAGGTTTCGACCGAATCGTCTCCCCCGCTCTTCCACCAACCGTTGACAATTTCATTGCTGATCTTCACTTTATCGGTCATGATTTCGCTGTCGATATTCTCGTAACCGACATACAGGTAATCCTCGTCCCACAGTAAATACGCACGGGTGTCAACCGGAGGAGGCGTACGTTGGCTCATCACCAGGAAATCGGAGAAAGGTTTGGCATCCTTCCAAGGACCGGAAGCAAAGTCGAGCGAGTTCAGAATATCCTGCTTGCTTGCCGAAGTTTCGACTGCCGTCGCGCTGTATTCCTTATGGTCGATTTGTTCGAGGAAGGAACGCAGTTCTTCGGCTACGTCTGCAACCTCGGGGTTGTTTTTTACATACCGCAGCAAAGCGTCGATCATCTTGAATTGAATGCCATCCCACTTCGCCGCGTCCAGATAATCCGACATTTCCAAGATGGGATCGCCTCTAAATGACTCGCGAAGGTCCACGCGTTTTTTGGCATACGCATAGCTGTTCTTGATGAATGCAAGATTCTGCCTGGCCTCGTCTTCGTCGGCCGGTACTTCAGCCGAAGTTCTCGGAAAGGAAAGCGCTGTTGCTTCATAATATTCGAACGACTGCATCATCAGCTCCGCCCGAACCTTTTGCTTGCCTGCCGTTGCCTTCTCGACCGCCTGTTCCATCAATGCGCGCGCGGTTGCCAATTCTTCCTCCGTTACGTCTTCCAGATAACGATAGTCGAGAAACGGCAAGAAGTTTGTTTTGACATCCTGATTCGCCCAGTTCGAATACCAATCCGTCTCGAAAATGCGATGGGTCCAGAAGTTTTCCCAGATGGCGTAGTAGTCGGCCATATAAGGAGCGGCATCCTCGCCCACGGCTCTCACGAACCATTCGTGCATCAACTCGTCTACGTCTTGATCGGGATCCCACTGCAGCTTGGCCATAACCCAGGGTTTCGGACCTTCTCCCCCAAAGTTGGGGAACAGTTCTCCGACGTGTCCGATTACCTTGTTATCACTCGCATATTGATAGACCTCCGCCATTGTCTGCATATAGAGACGAGGCACATGGTATAACGAGCCATAAATATAATCATAGAATCCGATATTGGATGCGACTGCCGTCCAGGCTTCGGTTAAAGCATGATCAGCCGCTTTCGCATCATCATCTCCCCATATCATGCGATCAACCGTAATATACGGCACGACATTCTCGTGCAGGGTAAACCCTGTCGGAGGATCAATAACGTTTAAATAGGCGAGCAGCCCGAAATATTTATCCGCAAACTTCCCGTTGTCGTATTCCGTAACGCCTTCCGCCACTTTGTTGACCCAAGCGTAGTAAATATTGGACATATCGACTCGGCCCATGGAGTTGGTCTTATTAGGATAATTGGGGTGATTCGGATTTGCCTCGCAATAATGAATGCTGTCGTTCGTCCCGAGCGAATAGGAGATCGCTTTCGGATTATCCTCGAAGTATTGTACGATGCGTTCCACCGCCGCCGATGCCGTATCATCGTTGAAGCAAGGCTGCCATTCATACGGATGCGTTGGCAGTACGCCGCCCGGATAATATTCCGGATGGTCGCTGAATACGTTAGGATCGAACAACGTGCTTAAATTATGATGAAAGCTCAAGCTGTCATGCATGCCATTGCGTCGTGCCCATTCGGCATAAATATGTAGGCCGTATGATTCGTCCGTGCCGAAGAAATGACGCGCGATGACGGCAGGCTCGTCTTGCATAAGTCCCGCTGGCACATCAATCGTGCTTTGCCGGACTACATCATCGCCATCAGGACCCGGCAGCAGCCAAACCGCGCCTGCAAACTCTTCCAGGAAACGATAGACGCCGAATTCCGTGCCCCACTCCGTAGGCCCGATAATCGTAATGGAGGAGCCTTGTGCATCAATGATGTAACCATCATCCTTCATCGGGTCTAGCAGATCCCGATGTCGAGCCTCCATGCTGTAACCTACATGGATGCGAGCGGCGCCGATCGGGTCTGTCAAAGCCCAATCGCGGGACATCACGGGCAGTTTAACCCCTGTCGATTGCTCGATATAGTTCTGCAAGGTATGCGCTGCCTTAACGATTTGCTGCTCCGCTTGTTCGGGATAAACAATGACGGCATGAGCCGTGCCGCTATCCACGATCGTTACGGGCTCCGTTTCGTTTTCTTCATATTTCACGGCGATAACCCGGTCCACGTACAAGTTATCGATGAGCGCGTCTCCCGTATGGAAATACAGATATAACTCATCTTGCGGATCGGCTTCATAAATCCAGGGCACTTCGACGTAATGATATTCGCCGTCTGCCAGGGGCGCTCGGCTGATCGGCGTTTCGTTTGGCTTGGACGAGGAGATGCCGACCTGGAATGCGTTTGTCCCCGATGCCAACCCCGTCTCCATGCGAACATTGGCATACAGCTTCCATTTGCCCGTGGAAGGCATTGCTTGCGCAGGCAGCCGGATCGCCTGGATGCTCGTATTTCCGGGCAGCTTAACCGCGTTTTGATTCCATACTTTCGCGTCTCCGACGACTTCAGCCGGAGCAGTAAGCTGGAACTGATCCTCCTCCATGCTTACCCAATCACTCTCGGGCACACCGCTCAGAAAATCCGGTTTTTCTACCGGCATGACAGGTTCGTATTTGACAGCGATAATCCGGTCCACATACAAATTGCCAATTGCCGAATCCTGGGTCGAAAACCAAATCGCCTGGGACTCCTCATTGGGATCATATTCATATAACCAGGGGAACTGGATGTAATGATACTCCTCGTCCGTAGAGCCCGTAAGATTGATTTGTCCCGACTGTGGATTTGACGAAGATATGCCGTAGCTTAATAACGGATCCCCCATTTGCGCCGTTCCGCGTTCAATCCGTATATGGGCATACACTTTCCACTGACCCCCGGCAGGCAACGCCAATCCCGGCACCTGTATGACCGGACCTTCGGTATTGCCGGCTAGCCGTGCAGACTTTTGATTTGCGGCCCCCTGATCCGCGACAACTTCCGCCGGGTTATCCAGAGCAAATTGATTCTCCTCTATTTTTAGCCAATCGCTTTTCGGCACGCCGGTCAAAAAGTCCGGAAGCTGTTCGTCCGGCGTATACTTGACTGCAATGATATGATCCACATACAAGTTTTCAATGGAAGTGTTGGCCGTAGAAAAATACAAATATTGATAAGCCAAATTGGAATCATATTCGTATAGCCATGGGAATTCAACATAATGATATTCCTCATCCGCGTAGGATGAAAATTTCATCGATGCCGAATTCTCATAAGGCGGATAAATACCATAGCTAAACGCATTTCCAGCGTTTGCCGATCCACGATCAATCCGCGCATGCGCATAAATCTTCCACTGACCCTCTTGAGGGAGGCTCGCTCTATGCAGCTGTATCGCCCAATCTATTTTATTGCCGGCTAATTGCGCGGCCTTCTGATTTGTTGCCTTACTGTCATCGACGCTTACCGCCGGATCATAAAGAATGAACTCATCCTCCTCGAACTTCACCCAATCACTATCGGGCACGTCTACAAGGAAATCCGGCAACTCTGCCGACGCTTCCGGGCTTTCAGCCCCGGAGGCGGCTGCGAAAGCAAGGTTTTGACACAGGGATAATACGAGAATAAAACAGCAAATCAATGAAATCGGCTTTTTCAACAAATCGTTCATCTCCTCGTTCTCAGATTTATTGCAGCTTGCATTCAAAATGAAACCGCTGTCATATTTTTAAAAGCGCTACCGATATAAACTCACCCCTCCTGTTCTTACCCTTGTTTTATTAATTCGTCTATATACTACCAGATAGATTAAATATGATGCAATATATATTTTATGTAATATATTATATATAATATAGATTAGGTCTTTGCTCATCCCTTTCTCCTAGCGGGGCTACTGTTTGTTATATTGAACGCGATAAGACTAGTAAAGTATACTAAACAGGAGGTTAAGCGGTTTTACGGAGAGGATTGGGGTAATTGCTTAATAGAAAGTTGTTTACCTTGATTATGGCTGGCGTTCTACTGACAACGTATTTTTTATTACGTTCCCTTCACGTATTCGACACGGGTTCATACCAGGCGGAGAATGGTGTTCTTTCTTTGCAGCAATGGGATCCTCGGGATAAACGGATTATTCCGCTTGACGGCGAATGGGACTTCTATCCCAATGAGTTAATCGTGCCCAAGCCTGGTGAGGATGTGTTTGAGGCGTATCAGGGCATACATCGATCTATCTCTGTGCCTGGAGCCTGGGACGGTTATATAGCAGCAAAAGCAACGCCTTTCGGTACCGGCACGTATCGTTTGCTCATCCATGTTCCAGAGGACGATCGTTACGGGGTCAAGCTAAATACGATTCGAAATGCAAACAAGGTGTATATAAACGGAGAAGAGCTTGGTTCTGCAGGCGTTCCTTCCAAAAGCAGTTTGGACTATCGCTTCGACTTTAAAAAGTATGTCGTCCTGGAGCAGAGCAGCAATAAACAGCTGGAGCTTGTTATACAGGTTGCCAATCACGATTATGCAGTTGGAGGGATTGTCAGCTCGCTCGATTTCGGTCTGGCCGATCAAATATTAGCGCTGCAGGGCCGAGAAAAATTTATTGAAGCCTTCCTTATAGCAGGCTATTTGCTATTTTCGTTTATTTATTTCACATCGTATTTGCAGCATCAACGAAAATTCAGGTATGAGCTGTTTTTTAGTCTATTCTGTCTGGCGCAGGCTGTACATATTTCGACAATTAATGAAAGATGGATCTACTTACTATTTCCCGAGCTCGGTCCTTTGGCCCAAATCAACATACAGGCTGTTGCGCTTACCCTGTTCGTGCTCTTTTTTCTCCAATTCGTGTATCATTTTTTCAATATGATTGCCAGCAAAAAAGTCGTGACCGCATTAAGCTGGTTGCTAGGCATTCAAGCCTTGGCCGTAACGGTGTTCTTTGCAGCAACGAGTCTGCTGGACTATGTTCCATTTTCGGTTATCCAATTTATTATCTCGTTGACTACGGGTATTGGTTTTGTATACATCCTGATCTTGTTGATTAAAGCCTATAAACAAAAAACCGATGAGTCCCATTATGTGCTGACGGTCGTTTTTACCTTTGCAGCCTACGGCTGTCTGCTCGTAGCCGTCCTCTTGTTTGAGGTCGACATCGAAACGCCTACGCTGCTTTTATTCCTGATTATGGTAGTTAGCTTGGCGCTGTTAATGAGCCATCGTTCTCAACAGGCTTTTAAGCGGGTCGAGGAGTTATCCAGCGAGTTGCTCGTATTCGACCGCATGAAGGATGAATTCCTTGTCAAAACCTCACATGAGCTTGGAACGCCGCTCCACGGCATTATTAATCTATCCCGATCGCTGATGGAGGGCGTAGAAGGGCCCTTAAAAAAGCAGCAGCAAGAAAGCGTTATTTTAATAAATTCGGTTGGCAGAAGATTGGCGGGTTTGGTTGAGGATCTTTCATTTGTATCCCGAATCAAGCAAGGGGAAGTATCGATTGTATCCAGACCGATCCAGATTCGCGTTGTCGAGGAAGTCCTTGATGAGATTGCATATGTCATGCAGCCCGCTCAGCAGGTACAAATCATCAATAAAATCCCGAATGATATGCCGCTGGTCTATATGGAAGAGCAAAAGCTGAAACAGATTTTTTTCAATCTGATCTATAATGCGATTAAGTTTACGAAGCAGGGAACGATCACGATATCTGCTTGGGTCAATGAAGAGCACATGCACATATCGGTGCAGGATACCGGGTTGGGTATTGCGAAAGAGAATTTAGAACATATTTTCACAACCTTCTACCAAGTAGAGAGCACCAGGCTGCGCGAATCGGAAGGGCTTGGTTTAGGTTTAAGTATTACGAAACAGATTGTAGAGGCTGCGGGAGGGCATATTGAGGCAACTTCCGAGCTAGGTCAAGGCTCATGCTTCACCTTTACGATTCCACTGGCAACCGAGGAGCAACTGCTAGAGTATTCGGCTAACGACATCGATCGGGATGAGCGAGCGATGACGGCGAGGTTGAACGTGCAGGACCTGCAGCAGCCGCAGCCTATCCCCCAGACAAGAGTAAAGGGCTCAAAGCCTGATACCATACTGGTCGTAGACGATGAGCTTGCCAATCTAAAGGTGCTTATTAATTGGCTTCATTCTTTGGATTATAGCGTAATTGCGGTAGGCAGCGGGCAGGAAGCTCTGGACATTATTGAAAATGATAAGGTAGATCTACTACTTTTGGATTTAATGATGCCGCAGATGACGGGGTATGAGGTTTGCAAAACGATCAGGCAAAAGCAGGATTGGGTAGAGCTGCCGGTCATTATGTTAACAGCAGCAGGGCAATTGTCCGATTTTGTTGTTTCCTTTCAATTGGGGGCTAATGATTACTTGCAAAAGCCGGTAAACTTGGCTGAACTAGAGGTGCGAATCGAGTCCTTGCTCCTTATGAAAAAGTCAGCCCATGAAGCGGTGGAGAATGAGCTTCGCTCCTTTTACGCACAAATTACGCCGCATTTTTTGTATAATACGATCAATTCGATTATTTCGCTCAGCTACTTTGATCAGGAGAAAACAAGATCGGCATTGGATCATCTTGCTACCTATTTCCGTGCAAAGCTGGATTACCAGAAGCAGCGTTCGCTCATCCCTTTAAAGGAGGAGTTAGAGCTTGTAAAGGCCTATTTAGCGATCGAACAAATACGTTTCGACGACAGGCTGCATATCGAATACGATATTGACGAAACCATTAACATCGACATCCCGGCGATGACGCTCCAGCCATTGGTAGAAAATGCCGTCCATCACGGCATATCCAATAATAAAGCCGGCGGAACGCTGCGTCTGGCGATCGAACGAGAACAATTCGAACGCGGGCAGCAGCGAATCAAAATCATGATTGCGGATAACGGCGCAGGTATCCCTCACGAGAAGCAGCAGGAGCTCATGCATGGCAAAAGCGAGGGACTCGGCTTTATGAATCCGTTTCGAAAGCTTTCGCTTATTAAAGGAGCAAGCTTTGACATGCACAGCGAAGAGGGCAAAGGAACGACAATCATTATTCGTATGATGGAAGCAAGGTAACAGAAAGAAAATAACGCAGCCAACTGGCTGCGTTATTTCGTCTCCCTCAGGGAATAAGGTTCCCTTTTCTACTCCGTCTGCTCCTTGCCATGCGCGATGCGATACTGATTTGGCGTTATACCCGTGCTTTTTTTGAAAATCGTAAAAAAGTGGCTTTTTGTTTGAAAGCCGGATTGCTTGGCAATTTCCGCAACTGTCCAGTCCGTGTTAATAAGCAGCAGGCAAACATTTTCCACTCGCTTATTTAAAATATAATCCGACAAAGACATCTCGGTAACTTCTTTAAAGATCTGCCTTACATAACCCGGGGAAAGCGATAGTTTTTCTGCAATCTCATCAATATTAAGCTGCGCCGAATGCAGGTGGTTTTGAATATATTCCTTCATTTCGTCCACATACTCTTCTTTACGTCCAATACGGCTGTTGTTTTGGATGGTCTCCATAGCCTGCACTAGCTGTTCTTCGAACCATTGTCGAAATAATTGCAGAGTCGCAAATCGATCAAGCTGAATTTCAGTGCCGTGCAAAGCCTGAACCGATTTAATCGAATGGAAACTCCTCATAAATGTGTGCATAATAAGATCCAATTGATATTTACAATCCGTATAAGATAGATGCTGCAGCTTGGCGAATAGGGTGTCCACATGCGAGCGCATCGCATTTTCTTGCCCCAAACGAACCGAATACATAATTTGCTCAAGCAGCATAACATCATCCGGCGGCTGGAGCAGTGTATCGTATACTTCCAGATCCCGCTCTTCGTAAATACGGTCCTCGCCGCTTACAAATTTAAAGGTCGATAGCTCATACATATTGTCATAGCCAAGCCGTACATCGTCCGAAATATCCCGGATCGAGCTTATAGCTATCGTAACCTGCAGCGACAGCCATTTCTTAACCTGCTCCGAAACCATCGGCAGAACTTGTCGGGTTAGGATGTCGTCCTCAGAAGAATCCGCGATTTCCTCGGGCAAACAGCCGATTAATAAGACGAGATGATCCCCGCCGATGTCGACTGCTCGAGAATCCTTTTCCGCTTGCTGTAATACTTCCTGAGCGATATTGCCTATGGCATATTTCATTAATTTACGAGATTCAAAATTATATTTTTCTTGAAACTCCGCGTACGAATCGATACGGATAACGGCAAGTCTTATATAATCATAATGTACTAAGGATGACCGCTTCTCGATATAAGCTTTCATGGAGGAGTTCATCTTTCCCTGCAAAATCCAGCGACGAAAATATTCATCCGTAATCATAAACTCATGATCACGCATCGTATGTATCATCTCGTCCCTGGTATGTACCAGGCTATCAATACCGCGCTTAATGACATCATACTCCCACTCAAGCGAACGCTCATCTTTAGAGCTCGTCGAAAGCAGTTGTACTTTTTTGGCAAGGGAACTAAAAGGTTTAATATATCGATGCGAATTCCAAAACATCACAATGATAATCGCAACTAGCATAGCAAATGAAGATAACACAATAATGGCGGAAAATTGATCCACCTTCTTGTCCCAGCCGCTCATGCCAATAACATAATACAACTTCCATTTATTCGAATTCAGTCCAGCAGAGCTGGCGAAATAAGTTTCATTGCCATATTCAAACTGAAAGTAGGACTTATCCGTTTGCGAAGCATGCTCATATATCGCTGCATCCCATTCTTCTCTATGGTCGCCAAGCACCGAACGGCCTTCACCATCCAACACAGCAATTTGGACGTCTTCATCCCCACTATTTTGAAAATAATCTTCGACTATTTGCAGATCATACAATACGACGAGGCTTCCGGTATAGTCCACATGACTAATATCCGGAGGTAAAACAAGCCCCCAATAAGCTTTTTGAGCAGTCTCGTGATAGAAAAAATGCAAATACTCTTGGCTCTTTTTGTCTTCTAATTGCAGTATCGTTTGATCATGAAAGGCTTCCAAAACAGAAATCCCTTTTTGATAATCCAATACATCGCCTGTTTGCTTATTGATCAAATAAACATTGCTAATAAAACGTTCTGTATTAATATAGCGGCGCAAAGCGACCATCGCTTGATAATCCGCCACTTTATCTCTACGATTAACCGAGATCCAATTAAAAATATCCGGATCTTGATACATGTTTATGCTGTAACTCTTTAGCTTTTCTAACGTAAATTCCGTGTCAAACACCGTTTGCTTTAACTGGTTGTCAGCAATAACTTTTATTTCATCCATATAGTATTTCGAAAATTGCTTGGTTAGAAATAAAGAAAATATGGCAATAATGAACGTGCACAATATGGCAAGGGCAATAAAGATACGAATATAAGTTGATCTGGGAATTAATTTACTTTTCATTGGAAACTACCCGCCTTGTTGACTTGGTCAGTGGAAGCAGCAGCTACAAAGATGCTGTTTGAACGAACGGCTTGTCTGTTTATAAATGCGAAAGGAATCCTCTCTAAATGAAAGAGAGGATTTCCTTTCGCAACCGTATCGTATTGTATTATGCCAATTATAGCAATGACTATTCATTCCCTAGCAATCGTTCCATCAGAAGCCGAATAAACCGTTCGCTATTTACGCCCAGGCAAACCTGCACATTGCCTGTTTCCGACGGGACAGCCACTGTCATCCCTGATGGATGGCGCAAATCATATTCTACCGTTACGTTCATTCTTTCTGTCTGCAAAACCGCGTCATCAAGCAAGTACGAAACCGCTATCGGATCGTGCATAGCCGTAAAGTCGCGCTGGCAAATATCAAGCCATCTGCCCAACATTTCGCTAACCGCTTGATTTAATGGGCTGGTCGAGCGGCTTAACTGCTGAACTTCCGAACGATGTATGTTTACATGCATCGTAACATCAAGTCCAACCATGACGATCGGTGCACCCGAAGCGAAAACGACAGAGGCCGCTTCCGGATCGCATTTGATATTATGCTCAAGTACGGGTAAGCTAGCGCCGCCCTTGCCCAGGCGAGTTACGCCGCCCATCATAAGGATTTGCTTTACGTTCGTTGCGATAGCCGGTTCGCGAATGAGTGCTGCCGCTACGTTAGCAAGCGGACCAATGGCAATCACGGTAATTTGACCGGGATTGTTCATAATTTTTTCAATTATGAAATCTACGGCATGTCCGGCAGACTCGGTCGGCTCGCCGCCCTCGAGTACGCCTTCGCCTTCATGCCCGCCCCACCAAACCTCGCGATTGCGCAGCAAGGAAGGACTGATGCCCGTATATATCGGAATATCCGCCTTCTCTCCGAGTCGCAGCATTTTTTTCGCTAAACGCGCTCGTAAATCAACATCGCCATACACGGTCGTAATGCCTTCAATCTGGAGTTCGGGAGATCGCATAGCGAGTGCAAGTGCGACAGAGTCATCCGGATCTGAGCCGATATCGGTATCGATAATAATTCTTTTTACATCCATCGTTCGCTCACCTCACTCACTACCGCCAGTTTATTTTTGTCCATCCAAAAAGGTTTGAATTTGTGCTTGCAGTTCATTTTGAATCTTTTTAACGACCGCTTCGCCTTCTTTTTTATACTTGTCCCATGCTTCCGCCGGATCAACTACGCCGTTCATAATTAGCGGGTAGTACTTAGCGTCAATGGAGTTGAATTGAGCAATTTCGTTTGCAATCGGGCTTGTGTCAAAGGTAAAGCCAGTTAGAACATCTTTTTCAAAGTTTTCAGCCGTATAATAGAATTCGTTTTTCGCAAGATCTTCCGGCGAGAATTCTGCGCTGAACTTATGATATTTGGGAGCCCATAAGAAGGACCAGCCAAACCACGGATAAGAATCTTTAAGCGGTTTATACTGCGTGTCGCCTACGGCTTCCCAATGCTCGCCTTCAATACCAAACGATATCAGGTTGTAATTGTCTTGCTCATGTGCCCAGTTCAAAAATTTAATAGCATCTACAGGATTTTTGCTTGCCTTTGGTATTGCCAAATAATCGTTTTGTTTGTAATCGGATGTGTTGGCATTCTTTTCGAATTTATAAAGCTCGAAAATTTCCAAATCCGCTCCTGGCACGTTTGCCTGCAATTCGCGCAACGTATTTTGCTGCATCGAGAAGTCCGTATATGTCATAGATGCAATTTCACCGGATTTCAGCATAACCTTACTGTCAGGGCTGGACATAATATCCGGGTTGATCAGGCCTTCTTGATACATCGATCTTGTAAGCTCGATATAACTCCATATTGTCGGGTCCATCTCGTCAAACAAGTTGTAAACCGTCGGATCATTGCCTTTCAAGTATAACGTAAAGTTGCGGTTGAAAGCAGGTGTAACTCTAAAGCCGGCTTCGTAATCATTTTCGATGCGAATACCTGCGTAGGATAAGTCCGGTGAAACGCCCCAAGCGGAATAAGGGATAATTTCAGGCTTCTTCTCTTTTACTGCTCTTAGAAACTCGATAAACTGCTCATGTGTTTTCACTTCTTCAAGTCCAAGCTCTTCGCGAATATCTTTACGGATAATGATAGAGTTGGCATGACCGTTTTTACTTCCTAGCGGAATAGCAGTCATTTTGCCGTTAAATTTATTGGCTTCGAAAATAAGCTCGGAGCCGGCATTTAAAATGTTTTGACCGTGTTCTTTAATAAGATCAGTCAAATCCGTGTAGTAGCCTTCGCTAGTCATTTGATTAATATGCAACCAAGGAGCATCGTAAATCATGTCGATCTCTTCGCCGGATGTTAAGGTTACTTGTGTTTTGCTGGCTAGATCCGCCCAAGGCACGAACACAAAGTTCAATTTGTAATTAAGACCGTCTTCCTTCATTTTTTGCTCTGCTGCAGCAACGATTTTATCCAGATCTTGCGGACGATCGCCAGGCAGCATAATTTTAAGTGTCACTTCTTTGCCTAGATCGGCGCCCCCCTCTTTATCGCCTCCGCCCTCATTTCCGCCGCTTGGATTGGAGTTGGAGCAAGCAGCAAGTACAACTAACATGACAGACAACATGACGACTAACCATTTTTTTAACTTCACTTCGATCACCCTTTTCTTGTTAGTAAAAACTATAATTAACCCTTTACCGCACCAATCGTAATCCCTTTAACGAAAAACTTTTGTACGAATGGATACAATAAAATGATAGGTCCGATCGTTAAGCAAACGGTAGCCATTTGCAGACCATACGTTGGAATCGCTTGAGCGTAGTCCATTGCGGCCCCAGCTACATATTGCTTCATATTGGCGTTGGAAATAAGCTGGCGCAGCATAATTTGCAGCGGATGTAGCTTATGGTTATCAATGAATAGCAGCGATAACCAAAAATCGTTCCAGAATGTCAGTGCATAAAACAAACTGACTGTAGAAATGGCCGGCAACGAAATCGGCCATACGATTTTAAAAAATATTTTATACTCGCTTGCTCCGTCAACAGTTGCCGCCTCATTGAGCTCATACGGCACGCTCCGATAAAAGGCGACCAGTATAAACGCAAAGAACGGATTTAATAAATACGGCAATATTAAAGCCCAAATGCTATCCTTTAAGTCCAGATAGATGGCAATTGTAATATAAAATCCAACCAGACCCGCACCAAATATCATCGTCAAGTAAGTCATAAACGATAGAAAATTTCTATACTTTACTTTGCGATGAGCGAGCACGTAAGCATACATGCTGGTAACGAGCATGGCTAACACCGTGCCTACAATCGTTACAAAGATAGTGACAAAATAGCTGCTATAAATTTGATTGCTTCTAAACAGCATCTTATAAGCATCTAATGAAAATTGTGCAGGAAACAATTGAAAGCCATTGGTCATGATTTCTTTTTCGGCAGCGAAGGAGTTGATAAGCACCATCCAAAACGGCACTAAACAAAATATTGTAAACAGCGCGACGAGAATATAACCGGACCATGTAAATAGTCTGCCCGTCCATGTATATTCCACATCCAAGTTTCTGCGCTTTCGCAAAGCTGGCTGTTCCATCACTCTCACCCTTTCGCTAAAACAATGCGGAATCTTTATCTACTTTTCGAATGATCCAGTTAAATAATATAATCGCCACGACGCCCATGATGGACTGATACAGGGCAACGGATGATGACATTCCGAAATCGCCAAGCTGTCTAAGCGCGCGATACGAGAAAGTATCGATTACATCCGTTGTAGAAAACAGTGCCGCGTTATCACCAATGATGCCGTAGATCATCGCGAAGTCTCCATAAAAAATACGACCGACTGCAAGCAGCGCCAACACGATAATCGTTGGACGGATTAATGGCAAAGTGATATGACGGATTTGCTGAAAACGAGTTGCGCCGTCTATCCGAGCACTTTCATAATAATCACTGGAAATGCCCGTTATGGAAGCTAAGAAAATAATCGAATAGTACCCTGCCATTTTCCATACATAAACGATCGTCAATATAGATGGCCAGAAATTTGCGTTATTGTACCAGCCTACGGCATCCATGCCCAATGATTTGAGCATTTGGTTGATCATGCCGTCTGTCGTGTTTAACAGAGCGTAAACCATTAAGCTGACTACCATCCATGATATAAAATACGGCATAAAAATAATGGATTGAGCAAATCGTTTTACTATAGCGAGTCGAATCTCATTCAACAGTATGGCCATCACGACAGCAAGACCCAAACCAAAAATAATAAATAAGGAATTTAGAAAAATCGTGTTCCATGTCACTTCAAGCCATTGACCCGAAGAAAAGAAAAACTCGAAGTTTTTAAAGCCTATCCAAGGGCTGTTCCAGAATCCGATTGTTGCATTAAACTTTTTGAAAGCGATCAAATGACCAAACATAGGTATATAAGCAAAGATGACCAGAAACAGTAATCCAGGCAATGCTAAAGTATAAAGACTTCGATTGCGATATATTTCTTTAAAAAATCCCATGCCGCACCTCCTTTAAGTTGCCAAGTTCGTGCCCTAGTTTACAGATTGACCGCTATCGTCTTGCCGCTCTCGCTGCTTTCTTGCGCCAATTCAATTAAACGAACGGCTGCCTGTGCATCCTCAGGCTTTACGATCAGCTCAGCCCCATGGACGATGTGATCATACACGTTTTGATAATATTGCTCGTAGCTGCCCGCCATTGTTTCGATACGGCCGATGAAATGCTGCCCTGCAAATGTCAGATCCAAAGCTCCAAAGCGATCGGGCTTATCTTTACCCCAATCTGCCCACGCAGGCGTTAATCCTTGCAGTAACGCTTCTTCCTGCGGATCTTCTCCATACTTTACAAAGGAGCCCTTTGTGCCATGCAGCGTATAGCGCGGCCCTTTTTCCCGGCGCAGCAGCGAGGCTTCCAGCGTTACGCGCGGTCCGTTTTCATACGTCAATACGATGTCAAAGAAATCGTCTGTTTCAGCGTGCTCGCGTTGTTTGCGAATATCTGCATGGATATGGCTCGGCATTCCAAATAAATATAGGGCTTGATCAATAAAATGAATGGCGAGATCATATAAAATACCTGCGCCGGGAGCGCTGCTTTCCCTCCACGCGGATACATCGACTTTTGGCATATAACGATCCCAACTAAAGCGGACATCGGTCAAGCGGCCAAGCAGGCCTTGACCATGTAATTCTCTAATCGTTTTAAAGTCGCCATCAAACCGCCGATTATGAAAAACAGACAACATCTTTTTTTGCTCTCTGGCCAAGGCAATTAATGAACGGGCTTCCGAAGATCGAACCGTAAACGGTTTTTCGACAATAACATGTTTGCCGGCTAGCAGTGCATCGCGCGTAAACGTGTAATGATCCGTACTTGGCGTTGCAATGATAATCAGATCGATCGATTGATCTTGAAACAAATCATTTGCGCTTCTCACCACTTCCACCCCAGGGTAGCGTTCTTTGGCGCTATCCAGCTTCTGCTGTACGACTTTGGCAAGCTCCATGCCCGGAATCGAGGTGATCAGCGGTGCGTGAAAATTTTTGCCCGCATAACCATAGCCAATTAAACCAACCTTTAGTTTCCTTTGCATATTTGCTCCTTCATAGATAGAAACTGATTATTGCGCCGCTTCGATGGCTTGAACAATCATTTGGAATAACCGCAAATCATCGATGGCATCTTCCGCTGTCGTATTTAACGGCTTGCCTTCTTTGACAGCTTCGTAAAAATGTAAAATTTCGCAAGTATACGGATCTGTATAAGTGGGACGGATAACCGATTCCGTATAGCTGGTGCCTTCCGATTGTTCGATTTTCAATGTTGTCGGCAAGTGGCGAATGTAACCCGAGTCATACTGGACATGAACGGTTTTCTGATCGCCAAATATTTCGATCGCAGCATCAAATCTAATATGATGATCAAAGCCTACCTCATAGACGACATGAAACCCTTCGTATTCGAACAGGACATTCATAAAATTCCGCTCGCTCCACTTCGTAGCGGCAACGACGCGTTTTGGCATGCCAAGCATTTCGCGCATAGCGGAGAAATCATGACTGCATAATCCGGCCATCCAGCGATATGTGTTCGAGTATAACTCGGCGCTATCGCCAATCGCTTTGTAAACCTGCTCCTTGCCTCTTGCTTCTTTTTGGGCAGCCAGCTCGGCAGGGATATCGGAAAAACGGAATACATTTTGCGTTTGTTTAATGAAATAATGGTTGTAGCCAATAATGTCTCTAAAGCGCGCGTAGTTAATATGCTTCATCTGCTTCACTTCTTCGAGCGCTTGTCTAAATGCCGGAGCGTAGCGGCGCATATAGCCAACCATCACTTTTTTGCCGGATGCCTTTTCCGCGGCCATAATCCGTTCGGCATCCTCCATATTGAGAGCCATTGGCTTCTCGACAAAAGCATGTTTGCCGTTTTCTAGAGCCGCAATAACGTTATCCGCGTGATACTCGTCGCTATTTAAAACAAACACTGCCTCTATATCAGGATCAGCAACCAAGTCTGCTGAAGTAAGATAACGTTTGTCTACATGATATTGCCGTCCAATCGCCTGGACTAATTGTGGAGACACATCGCATATCGCGGTAATTTCAAATTGGTCTCGTAAGGAGGAAAGAATCGGCAAGTGAGCAATTTGAGCAATTTCTCCTAACCCGATAATTCCAAGCTTCAATTTCCCTGTCACGCTCTCACCCCTTCTATTGTTGCCGGCATCTTGAGAATAGCATCGTTCCATTGGTACAAATAGTTCGCAATTTGCAGCTTTGGTTCTGTTTGTGCAGGATACAAAGGTTCTAATTACGAGGTTCTCGATTTTTAGAGTCCTAATCGACTTTCTTTTGTGCTCCATTAACGGACACATCGCTAATTTCGCCATACAAAACATCGATCGACCAATCTTTTTCACCTGTCGCGGTATTTATCGTTTGATTGTAAACTCCCCACGCTGTACCCGTGCTCCAAAAGCAGCTGAACTGTTCTTCATTTATTCGGGGAGCAAAAGATAGCGTACGATTGACCATGTCGAAAGAATAACCGCTAAGCGAGGTCAAAAGCGCCCAGCTTGCCATCGATCTGGCATAATGATGTCCGCATTCCACTTCATTCCATGGATTTCGTTTATATCCGTCATGGCGGTCGCGAACTGCTTTTACAAGTGAAAGTCCTTCTTGCACAAAACCTTCGTAAATCAGATGTGCGGCAACCTGGTATTCGATGCCTGTCCATACTTCATCCGCATACACGAACGGCAGCTTCGGTCTGCCGCCATTTGGCCAGGAGCAAAGCAGCAGCCCGCTCTCATCGTTTAGCGCAAAGGTGCGTTGAACATTGTGATGTTCCGACAAGGTGGAACGGAAGTTATATTTGAATATCGATTGAATGGCTTTTTTAACATGATCCTCCGGCAAAATATAACCGAGTCCCGCCACATGGGCCATCCATTGACCGAGTAATTGATCGGACAGGCAGCCCGTGCCGTATTGGTAACGGTACTCGTCGATATCGTCTAACTGCTGTACGTAATATTCGCCGCCCCACAGCAGCTCGTCCATTTTATGGCTGCCTTTTTCGAAGGCGGATTTATAGCGTTCGGCCCGCCCGTCATCCCTCAAATATTGCGCCATTTCCATCCCGGCCTTTAAAGCAGCGTAAAACATCGAGTTGGAATGCGAATTCGGACCATGGAACTCGATATCATAAGTATTGTGCTGCTCGCTATCGAGTACAAAATCGCCGTCGGAATCCCAATAACGAAAAGCAAAATCTAAAGCAAGACTCGCTTTTCCCCACACTTCGTGTAAAAAAGCATCATCCCCGCTTAGCTTCCATTCTCGGTACAAACGGACAATCGTCCCCAACTGGCCATCAGTAGCGGGAATCATATCCCATTTATCACCGCCCAGCACTTGATTGGTACGGAATGCCATACTGCCTTGCTCATCCGTTTCAAGCAGAAACTCGACCCGGCGCATGGAACGTTCCAGATCAGGGAATAAGAAGGCCAGCGTATGCGCATAATTCCACACATGCGTACAGGAGCCCTCACAGCTTCCGCCTTGATCAAGACCGCCTTCCCAGCCGAGGAAGGTTCCGTTAAAAATGCGAAAGCAAGTTGTACTGCGAAGCACGGTTATGTTGCTCGATAGAGCTTCAAGTACATAACCAGGCAATGTGCTGCCGAACAACGCCCGATGAAAATTACGCGAATGCTGCTCTAAACGTGGAAGGTTGTTTAATAGATAAGTTCCTGCATCCCAAGCATTAGCAAATAAATGGATGTAATAGTTTTTTTCGATTTCACGTCTGCCGTCATCTTTAAACGTATTGCCGCCTTCCCACCACTTTGGGCGGTTAGGAAAATGCCAGGCAATAGCAAATTCAAACGTATAGCATTCGCCTGCTTCCAATGTTCGCTTTATACCAAGCGAGCCGATGCGCAGCTTTGATTTATTCATCAGACGGCCTCTTTGCCCATGCGCTTCCGAACGGAACTGCAATAAACCATCCTCGCAAAAATCATCCCAAAAATCATGAATACCATCAGACCAAAATCCATCCAGCCATGCTTCTTTTACAGTCACTTGCTCCATAGGAGTCGATGTCATAATCGCCATCGAGCCATAAGTTCTATGATCTTCGTTTAGCCCAGGCGCGTCATAGTACAGTCCGCTTACGTTTTCCCCCTGCCGAAATTGATTTCTTACTTGCTCCGCAAGCTTTACGTTTGCATGTTTGTCCATTTGCTCCAATCCAACGACATTTGCTAACGAACCTGCAATCGTGACATCGACAGGGTTATTTGCGCGATTGGTTAGCTTGTAACGGATCATAGCGGCCGGTATGCCGGAGTCATCTGCATTTAACGGAATAAAAGGGGTAAATGCCTCCATTTGCACTTGTACCGGCAACGCATCATCCAGGAGATCCACTGTAACAAAGGGATATTCTCCTTTCATCTCCGATGCTGCAAAGCGCGGCAGTCCGGCCAGCTCGCTTGTATGAAAGCCGCAAGCATAGGAAAAAGCACCTTCCAGCTGCGATTCTAATACTTTGGCAATGGGTGGTTGTCCATCTTGTTGTGTTCGGATTGCAAAAAAGGTGTAGG
Organism: Paenibacillus sp. MY03; assembly: GCF_002165585.1. Lineage (NCBI taxonomy): Bacteria > Bacillati > Bacillota > Bacilli > Caryophanales > Paenibacillaceae > Paenibacillus > Paenibacillus sp. MY03. The sequence continues at coordinate 116,041 of NZ_MXQD01000011.1, forward strand.
GCAGTTTATTGCCTTTCCCTTGCTTATTAAATATTTCCCAATCGCATAATTGGCCGCGAGAACCGACTGATAGATTGCCCGTGCCTATGCCGCCAAGTAAAAATTTAGCTTCGGTCGCTCCTCCGGAAAAGGTGCGCTGCGAGGCTTGCGCCAGCAGCTCCTGCTCTGAGTATGGATACATCCATTTAGCCTCCTTGTGCCCTTGTTCTTGCGGTTGATGCACAAAGAATAGCACCTCAGCCGCAAGATAAGTAGTTCTCATCCTGCAACTGGGGTGCTTTATGGCGGCTTATTGAGGTTCTTAATTTGAGGTTCTCGTTTTTGAATGTAAGGTGCAGCAGTTCCCGAAATAAATAGCCCTCCTAACAGCCTTCTCATTTCGATGGCTGCTGGAGAGCTATTTTTACAACTTATATTTTCCTATTCCGTTACATTCTGACTACCATACTGTCGGTAACGCAAGTTATTCCCTTATTCCGTATAAACTAACTGCTTTCTGTCAGAGTCCCAGCGCCATGTTAAATCGTCATGTAGCCGTAGACCGCCATACCACTCATTTATTCCCTTCATCTCTACCCAGTCCTTTACCCCCGCGGCTACTGCCATCCCTGCCCCGGTTAATGCTACTTCGCATTTTTCAAAGGATGCGGTTGTTTTTTTGCGATAATCAGGAAATGTATGAGGGCCCCGTATCTCCAAAAGCGCATGCGGCCGTTCCGACATACAACGCAGTCGATACCAAAATTCCAAATCACCCATACCTAGCACGCTTAAACGGTTCCCGATTTCTTTAAATAGCTCGTGAGGGGTATTCACCCCATGCCGGATCAACTCCAAAGTTGTTTGCTCTACGATTCCCAGTCCATTCTTGGCGGAAGGCAGGCGGGATACGTGCAGTTCAAGTGCCGCGTGGGCGAAAGGCAGTGCCGATGTATCTTGATGCAAAATTTCAACATGCCGTTCTACATCCGGAGAAGTGTATGCCTCCCAGATCCTGCTGCCCGTCTCAAGCTCCTTCTGTCCGATCCTCTGCCACGTACCAGCTAATGTTTCCAACTGCTTTGCTGAAAGCTGGCCCAATCCTCGAAACAAATCAATACCCGGATAGTCGCCAATACACAATAGATTTAGTTTTGTATGTCCTAGCGTCTGCTTTGAAAACCAATGCAACAAATAGCTTAACATGAGCTGATCAAACAAATCATGTTCGAACCATAATACGATCTCGTTGTATTTGTGGAAGTTCTGCAAAATCTGTTCTTGCGACTTATAATGGGTCACGTAGTCATCTGCCGAAATACCCAACGTTCTCTCCAGATATTCCACTCTTGGCGACTTCTGATGGGGTTCGTCCATTTCAACGAAGACCGGACCTACCGGATACACTTCTCTCCAGACCAGGATATCTCCGCGGATATTTCCCGCCCTTAACTTATCGCCGACAATATCTCCGTTTACGATATGGAGCATCGACAAACCTCCTTCGTAAAGACTCAGTACACCTTTTGAAAATAGTATACATTAAATCGGAGCTACCCATCGGATCATTTATTCAACCTCTACCCACGCTCTCTTCTTCTTAATAACCACAAAGCGACGACAATAAATACCGCTCCTACAACATAAAATACAACTTTACTTGCCTCACCTGTTTTTGGAAGGACGTTTATTTCTACAGTTTTGATTGTCGGTTCAAATGGCGTTGGCGTTGGCGCTGGCTCTTCTACCGGTTCCGGTTCTTCTGTTGGCGTTGGTGTTGGCTCTTCTGCCGGTTCCGGTTCTTCTGTTGGCGTTGGCGTTGGCTCTTCTGCCAGTTCTGGTTTTTCTGTTGGTGTTGGCGTTGGCGTTGACGTTGACGTTGATGTTGGTGTTGGCGTTGGTGTTGATGTTGGTGCTGGCGTTGGTGGCACGGGAATATTAAATTTCAATAGCACATTTCTTTGCACATCCAATACAGTGGCTGCGACCGCGCCTAAATCTTGAATATCATCGACATATCCCACTGACGAAGTGATGAACACATCGTTGACAGATTGCCCCATCATAAATTGGAGACCAATATCTACATCCAAAGCCGTATCATCATAATCGCCTTTAGCGATTGTAATCGTGATCGTCCTACTGTCAAGACTTGAATTGTTGTATGTTGATTCAACTACAGTCGCATTTGGATATCTAGCCTCCGTAGCGCTATCAAGCTGGACTGATGGTAATATGACCGTTCCATCATCGTTCTTTTCCGTTGCTTTATAGGATGCCGATACAACAAGATTATCATTTTCATCAAAAGATAATTGCCGATCAAATACATCTACATCCGCTTCTGTATAGGTTGGCCCTATAGGATCTAAGCTGATGTAGTAATTAAACAAATCCTCTCCCGCTGGTGTTGGCGGATAATGCTGTCCACGCCAGTTATCCAAATCCGCTCCATTCGTGTAATGCCAAATGGCAAATTGCGTAGCCCAAAGCGCCATGTCTTCGTCCAAACCTGTAATACCAGTGGCCGCTTGCAAATCTGCAACGCTTTTCGTCGGAAAACCATTGAGCAGAATCGCTCTTAGCGCATCCCCATCAATCGCCCTTCCATTAATGGAGTAGTTGTTAATATCTTTAAGCGGTGAGAAAAATTCTTCACCGGCACGATAACCGTGAAGATCATTCGTAAGTGGATACGCTCTCGACCTATCAAAGCAATAAGCTAAAATACCAGCAGGAAGACCTGCTCCGTTCGGCCTTCGTTCATAAACTCCGTTATTATATTCAGCTAAAACAATGATAGGGTACATACGCACATCAGGAAACCATTGCTCTACGACTTCAAACTTCTCGACAACTGCAGGAGCTGCTTGGATAAATTGAAATGAAGTTGAACCTAGCAGAATAATTAGAAATATGGTTAGTTTCACTTTTAGCTTATTCATTGCACATCTCCCCTTCTCACTTTTGACTTTTAATATCTAACATCTATCCTCCTAATCATCGCTGATATTCTAGAAACACCTCTCGGAGATGTTCCCTTTCCTACCGATATCGGTCTTTACTGTCATTTATTGAATATTTTTATCGAATACGATTAACAATCAATGAAACTCAAAGAAACCACTCCTGAAAAAGAGTGGTTTCTTTGCATTATCTAGTTAAGACTTCCAAACTGCCGGCTTACAATTCCCGGGCTTCCGATTCGGCGACCGTCTTTACTTTCTCCAGAAATTTAACAACGACCTTTTCGTTTGCAAAAATCATAAATAACTTAATGAACCACTTCAAAGCTTTATTCGTTGCCGTATATCTAAACCTTGTTTTTTGATGATCTAATCTAAATAGCTCGTAGTAAGCTGTAATCTCAAAATAGTTTGCTAACGTAAAACCGATTTTCACTTTCTTTTCATTCGGAGTATTCAAATATTCCAACGTGTGGACATCATACTCTTCCGTTCGTTTGCCTTCTTTGTACTTTTGACGGTAAATGCTCCCGACAAACTCTTCTGTAATCTTGACCGGTTTATTTTCAACCACTTGCGGCATAATCTTCTGCATTTGTTCTAATGAACCGTCAAAGTATGACCATACTTGTTCTATCGGTGCATCGATCTCAATTTCACTAGTCCATTGTTTCATCTATACACCCCCTGTTAGGATTCAATTTGAATTACTTAGCTCTCATACGGTTATTCCGTGGATGATGTTCGACTTCTGCAAGACCTAGCTCCTCCATTAATGGCGGGATATACATCCCGAAACGCCCTCGAAACCCCTTCTTTAATCCATACCATCCGCCTACTGGGTTTTCCGGCGAGCGCCCCCATGCTTCAACAGTGCCATCCTTTGCAGGCTTCTGCTCATCTGCACTGCCAAGCTCCACCCAATCACCATGCTGCTTTAACATTGCATGTAGATCAGCGATACAGCGGTAATCATAATGCAAGACCGTCTTCCCTACCGTACAGACCAAAATCTCCTTGCCGTTCTTTTCATCCTTATACATTTCATATTCCGATGTCTGTGGCGGTGTTTTCAGCTTCCAAGGATATTCTTTTGTCCCATTTACGTCAGACATAGTTAGTAACCTCCGATTTTCCAATCACTCGAATTTACACTATTAACTCTGGAATAAAGGCTTTCGTGATAGGTTTAACGGCGGTTCCTTGCGTAAAACTGACTATGGAGTTGACGAACTTGCTCCGCTAATTCAGGAACAGGTCCATCTATTGGAGTATCTCGAATGACATCCTGAATGGGAAGATTTCGAACGCGCGATGGAGCTACCCCCATTTCACTCAACCATTGTACCAGTTGTTCGGACGAACATACATAAACGATACGACCTAAACCAACCCAACCGTGAGCCGCCGCACACATAGGGCAATGTTCGCCAGAGGTATATACGGTCGCCTTGCTTCTTTCTTCAGGTGTCAGGTTAGCGGCTGCCCATCGCGCCAAAGCAAATTCCGGGTGTTGGGTATGGTCGCCGCTTGCAACGTGGTTATGATCTTCTGCAAGCACTTCTCCCTCAGCTGAAACAAGGACTGAACCAAATGGCTCATCGCCTTTCTCCAGCGAAATTGCTGCCAATTCAATGGAACGTCGCAGGTGCTTTAAATCCAAATCGCTTATCATAACTGAATCCTCCTCGTCCTTCGAAGATTAATCTTTTAATGTCGCATTTATATAACAACTATAACATTTTTAACTACCCTGATGTTGAGCGCTCCCGTACGAGAATGCGGTCCGCATGCCGAATCCCTCAACAACAAAACCTACTCAAAAAACCGTTCGTTCCAGAAACATTCTGGAAGAAGAACGACTTCTAAGTAGGTCGCTTACGATGAATTATTTTTATGCGATCGGTTTATTCGCCCGCCAGCATGAGCTTCTCCAGCTCAAGCGGTTCAACGTACACTCCGTCCTTGAATGCTCTCATGTTTCCGCCGGATATTTCATCAATAAGAACAACTTGCCCGTCCTTTTTCAATCGGCCGAATTCCAACTTGATATCATACAGCTCGATGCCCTTCAAGCTTAGCTCGTCCTTTACGACTTGACTGATTTGCTTCGTCAGTTTTTCCAGCGCCTCGTACTCTTCGGCTGACAAAATACGCAGCATTTCAAGAGCAGACTTGCTGATCGGAGGATCCTGACGCGCATCATCCTTTAACGTCACTTCCACAAATGCATCCAGTGTTTGCCCTTCTTGCGCATACAGGCCGTAACGACGTAGAAAACTGCCTACCGCGCGATAGCGACATATGACCTCAAGTCCTTGGCCGAACACGGAGGCGGGAGCTACGGTCATCGTTGCTCTCTCGATATCCGCATCGATGTAATGCGTCGGAATGTTCGCTGCATTTAATTTCTCGAAAAAGAACTTCGTTAAGCGGAGTCCTGCCCGCCCGGCACCTTCCATGACTAACCCTACTGTATTGGCGCCAGGATCGAATACACCGTTCTCCCCTGTTACATCATCCTTAAACTTCAACAGATAATCCCCGTTTTCCAGCTCATATACATCTTTTGTTTTCCCTGTGTACAACCGATTCACAATATGTATCCCCCTTCTGCAACAGTTAGATCCAGTAAATATTTTATATTATAGCATAACCGCTGATAGGTTAATTTCATTTTGGCTCCAAACCCGGTCATTCGGCTAATTAATTCGGATAACCAAACCACAACTTGATAAAATTCCCATCCGGGTCGGAAACATCAAAGGATTTTCCGCATCCGCCACTATCTTTAATCGGGCTCGTCCTTATACCCGCTTCAACTAATCTGCTATGGCATTTTTCAATGTCCTCGCTAATTTCCAGTATGAGAACATGATTAGGTCTTCCTTTATGATTAAAAGCTAATCGTTCTTCTCCATCAGTTTGTACAAGCATGATTTCAACGCCTGATGCAGGATAGATAAATACCTCTGTGTTGTCTGTTTCAATAGGAAGACGATTTTTAGTGGTGTTAAGATAGAAACCCAATTGAAACACATAGAAGTCGACTGCACGTTGCATATTTGTAACTGGCACTTCGATACAAGCAACTGATTTTACTGTTGCTTCTTCTTTCACGCTTGGCAGCAACTTCTCATGTTTATTGATTACTTGGTCACCCATAATCCATCACACCACCTATTGGAAATTTAATCCACATAATTAGTTTACTTCAGAAATATCAATCTGTATATGCGGTTACCCGATTTTCATATCGCTTCTTTTAACTTCGCTTCCACTCGCATCTCATCTCCAAGTAGCCGTCATGGAGCTCCGCAGTCAATCGTCCGTTCTTCTTTAGCATGAGATTATAGGCAATGGATATGCCCAAGCCGGTTCTTCGACTAGTTCTTGTCTGATCCGCTGTATAAAAGCGATCAAAAAGCCTGTCTATGTCTTGCTCGCACAAGTTGTCTGCTTCATTCTTGAAGATGAGCACAATATTCCCCTCGTCCTCCGTTAAGCTAATCGCTACCTTGCCTGTCGCATGCCGGAGCACATTCACCATTCATAAAAATTTTCCTCGATCAGCTCCTCAAATGAATCCACTAATAACTTGATCTCCCCGGTATCGTGATAACAGATGAAAACCTTTCCTGCCTGATCGATGATGATCGGATCGCCGGACCCATCCATGGAAATGACATAACTGGTTCGTAAAACTTCGGCAATGGGAAGCTCCTTAAATTGCTCTCGGAAATCCAGCGTCAAATCGACAACCGTTTCATTTCCGAGACTAGAGCCATTAGAGAAGGCATGTACCGCTAGACCTGCATATGCTCCCCCAAACGTTCTGATAAAGTGTACGTAGTCCTCGTGAAAGTTGACTTCCAACCGCTGCTGGGCCTTAACAATCTCCTCTTGGCTCGCCGGAATGCCTACTAGCGTGCGATTATTTTCCCGATGAAGAAAAGCCATTAATCTCTTCATTAACACATCATTCATGAGAAAATCCCCTCCGCTCCCCATACTATTAGTTGCTCCTCTAATCATTGTTACCACATTTCGGCGAAATGCTCCAGCAATTGTTGACTGCTCAATGCCTCAAGTTCAAGCATCAAAAAAAGATCGCGTCACCTTGCCGTTTGGCGAAGATGATACGATCTTAAGTATGCTTAAGTTGCTTGAAGCCTTCCAGCGCTTCCTCGTTGTTATCGTATAACATGAACAGGTGGCATACAGGGAGGCTTACTCGGTCAAGACATCGCCATTCCGAGTATATATCTTATCGTTTTCCTCCAAGGGGGAACGTCCTGCAGGGTACCGTAAGTAGTCACAGCCTTCCGTTCGTCACAGAGCTAATCAACAGAAGGGTTAAAGTTATCAGTGCCAACAAGCCTATAATTGCTCGCTTTCTAAAGTTGTTTGCCTTATTCATTAGGCCCTTCCTTTCCATTTCCTTAACCGAAGTCTCTTCGAATTCCACTTCCGATGCAGTAAGGCGTTTCCCAACAGTATACAGGGGAGAGTTTAAAACCAGTTTAAACCGGAGATCATGAATGAAAGCGAGTACATCATCGCGACTTCCGTAGACAAACCGCTTCGCGACGTGGGGAAAATACGGTCGATTGGTAACTCAAATAGCGCAGCCTGCAGGCTGCGCTATTTGTGTCCCAACATACTCCGCCCTATTCGTTCAATTCCAGTCTCTGGCGCGGGCAACGGCTTGACCTCGACGTTTGACGCACAGCTTTCCGATATTTCTGAACGTATGCGTCTTGACCGTCGTTTCCGCGATACCGAACCGACCGGCAATCTCCCTGTTAATATGCGATCGGTTTATTCGCCCGCCAGCATGAGCTTCTCCAGCTCAAGCGGTTCAACGTACACTCCGTCCTTGAATGCTCCCATGTTTCCGCCAGATATTTCATCAATAAGAACAACTTGCTCCTCGATCAGCTCCTCAAGGGAATCCGCTAATAACTTGATTTCCCCGGTATCATGATAACAAATGGAAACCTTTCCAGCCTGATCGATGATGATCGGATCGCCGGACCCATCCATGGAAATAACATAACTGGTTTGTAAAACTTCTCCAAACATTTTATAAAGTGTACGTAGTCCTCGTGAAAGTTTACTTTCAGCCGCTGCTGGCTTTGACAATCTCCTCTTGGCTCACCGGAATGCCTACTAGCGTACGTTTATCTTCCCGATGAAGGAAGCCATCAATATCTTCATTAACGCATCATTCATAAGAAAATCCCCTCCGCTCCCCATATTTTCATCTTTCGCTGTTCCTCTTATTCTATCCTTCTGCTTATTAAGTCACTTTGCAATTCTTCTTCCATCATGCGGCAGAGCGCAGGCGTATCCATCATCCCTGACAAAAACAGTTTTAAAATTTCTCCCATCTTTTTAAAACCCCGGACGGTTAACCCGAGATCGCGATGCGTGCGGAATGTCGGAATGATTTCTTTGTATAGGGAATAGCTTGCCGGGCGATTCAGTCCGCTGTTGAAAGAGGGAGCTGTCTCAGCAATCGGCTTTATCCCGGGTATGCTGAGCGTATGATCACGAATCGCTTGTTGGGCTTGTTCGGATGCGAAATAGCGAACTAATATTTTCGCAGCGTCCTTCACAGCAGATTTACGGTTAACGCCCATTCCGATAATGTGCGTTAATGTAGTTGGCGTATGTATAAAAGGTAGAGGCGAGATGTCATATTCTATATCGGTATTTTTGAACTCATTCATGCTGAAATAGTTTTGAACGGTCATCGATATTTTTCCCTGTCTCATCAAATTTTCGGCATCGTTGCTATGATTGGACAAGTAGTGCGCAAACACGTCGCGATCATTAATAAGTTGTCGCATAAGCTGAATGCTGTCAAGCAGCTTCGGGTTGATGAACGCTGTTTTACCTATTGCGCTATCCGCCATTGAAATCCCGCTTTGCAGCAAGAAGACCGGCCATCGGTTTTCTGAGAGAACATGGAAAAATAGGGCGTGGCGATCTTCTGAAGTGAGTTTCTTCGTCATTCTGATCAAGTAATCCCATGTCCAGCTACTATCCGGCTCCAATAGGCCGGCTTCTCGGAAATGCGATTTATTGAATGCCAGCACTGTAGGCGAGAAGGCAAGTGGTTGAACAAGAAGTTGCCCGTCGTAACTGAAGGTTTCGTTAAGAAAAGGATACATATTGGTTTGCGGAACTAAAGGTTCAAACAAGTGCGTGCATTCATGTTCCATGATTTCCTGGAAGTTGATATTGTTAATGGTCATCACATCGATTATGCCGTGCTCGAGATAGGTTTGAGCAGTTTTCAAATAGTCGAAAGAATCCGGGCCCGTAATCGTGACGGCATTGACTTGAATGGATGGATGCGCCTTGTGGAACATCTCTAGTATGCGGGATAACGAGATATCGCGCTCGATGGACGGACTGCAGCCTAGCGTGATGACGATTTTAGATTGATGAGGATTGGCAACGATGCTGCCGACCCGATGTTTCTTAATAATAAGCCCTTCTTGAACGAGCATGTCCAGTCCTTTGCGAACTGAGTTGTTGCTTAGCGCATATTGTTCAACCAGAACAACCTCCGAGGGAAGTGCCGTTCCCGGCAAGTATTTGCCGCTCAGAATATCTTTACGAAGCTCGCGCACCATTAGCTCTAAACGAGTTTTAAATTCTTTGCGGCTTGGTCTGTCTTCCATACCGTCTCCTCTTTCAAACATTACTGCATATCTACTTTTTTATATAACATATCACAGTAAAAAAACAAATGCCAGCGATGCTTTCAAACACATTTGAAGCAGATATGAAGCAATTGACAATAAAATAAACTAGATGATAAGATTTTATCATACAATTGTAATGTAGTTATAAAGCAGAAGGAGCCTATGGTGGTAAAACTCTAGAGTGCGAGCGAAGATTTACTGGTACGTCCAGGGTTGTGTTCGTCGTTTACAGAGATATCGAATTTCGCTATACTACAACCAATTTAATAGTTGTCGCAAATTACGCGCTCTCTTCTTTTCCTTTGTATCGGGATATGTCGGGGGGGCGCGTATTTTTTAAGAAAGCCGGAATAGATATTCTAATCTTCATTTAGAATGTAGTCATGAAAGCGTATTCTTGATTGGAGTGAACTGGCCCGCGAACGGATAAAGGAACGATTACGACTTGTGCTCAAGGGGGAACTAGGATGAACGGATGGCGCGCGGGGGCGTTTGCGGCTATTGGCTTGCTGCTTGCGGGAATGACTGCCTTTGGACTTATTCGGGGCTGGCCTGCCGGGACACGACAGGATGCCGATGCTCAATTAGCAGACGATCAAGTAACATTGCATTTTATGATTAATGGTACGGCAGGGGCAGAGGAGCCGGATCGGCAAGATTTTATAATGACCGCCATTGAGAAGAAATTTAATGTTCGTTTGCGTTTGACGGCCAAACAGCCGGGTCAAGCATACGATGAAACGATTGCATCGCTTCTGGCAGCGAATGACCCTCCGGATATGTGGCTCAATATTAATGCTGACGGAGGCGTGAAATACACGATGGATAATGTACTTGCTGACATGACGTATTACGTTACGCCGGAGACAATGCCTAATTATTTTCAATATTGGATCGACGAGCAAGAACTGCGGGAGTATCAGACGAACAATCAGTTTGCTCGCGCGCCAATCCCTTTTGATCGCAAGTCTTATCGTTCTTATTATATTCGTAGGGATTGGCTGGCTCATCTTGGGATGGATGTCCCCCAAAACTATGATGAATATTTGGAAGTGCTTCGGGCGTTTACAAATGACGATCCGGATAACAATGGGAAAAATGACACCTATGGCTTTACAACATCGGGCAATGGGTCCAGCCTTTCGTTGGATTGGCCCGAATATATAAAGCGCGGCTTGCTGTACCCCGCATATTTCGCTGAAGATCAGTTGGTTGATATGCAGATGGATTTGCGGGTTGGTCAAGTGGTGGATGATATTTTGCGTGTAATGGACGAGGGAATTGTCGACCCGAACTGGTTTCTTAATAAAGGGAATCAACATGTGGACAAAGCCGTACGGGGCAAGGTGGGCGTTATATTGGGAGATACGGCGGATTTTGCGCTCGATTCCAATCCGGACAGTTTGCAGGCGAGAAGCCGCAAATTAAATAATGAAGCAGATTGGATTCCATTTAATCCTTTTGGGCAGCAGCCGCTGCGTATTGAGCCATCGCCGGAATATCCTTTCGTATTTTCCAATGTTACAGCGGGAGCGGCGCCAGAAAAGCTCATGTTATCCGCAAGCATATTGGATTGGTTGGCAGGTAAGGAAGGTTTTCTGTTGACCCATTACGGATTGGAAGGAAAGCACTATACGCTTGATGGCAATACGGTCATTTTACACCCTGAGGCTTTGGAGGACGGAGAGAAAGAAATGCTGAAGAAGTGGAGCTTCTTTACGCCTTACGCGCCAGAGGTACTGGGGATTCAGGTGAGTGATCCACGGATGACTGAACGAGATGAACGCGTTTTAAAAGCAATTACAACTATGCCGGTTTACGAAAAGTTAGGCACGACGTTGACGCCGCCTCTTGGAGTAAGTGTTGAAGCGATGCGTGCCAAACAGAATGAATGGCAAGTAAAGATGCTGTTTTCGGACAAATCGGGGGCTCGCTGGCCGGAATATCGGCAGGATGTAATGAAGAACTACAAGGGGAATGAAATTTTTCAGCAATTTGAAGAGAAAATTCGTTTGGCTCGGAAGCGGCTTGCAGGGGAACGGCGATAACGGGGGGAAACATATGCGGAAAAATTGGTTCAATCGATTGTTGTTATCTTACTTCCCGGTACTGTTCGTAGTTAGCTTGAGCTTGCTTTTTATAACTTATCTTGTTTTAAGCGAGATGTCGCAAAAATCGGCTGTTCGTGCCAACGATATGATCACGCAGCATACGTTAAAAACAATTGATGATGCGCTGCTTAACATTGATCGTATGATGATGCACGAAATTTCAAGCAATAGCCGGATAAAAGCTTTTTTTAATGAAGCCGAAGCTGGCAGCAATCGTTTTATTGATTATCAATCGGCTGCGGCGCTGCAAGAAATAATGAATAATAATCGTTTCATCGAGTCGCTATATTTGTATCGTGTTACTGGACAAACGGTCGTTACGCCGACGGTGTTGACAGGAATTGAGCAGTTTGGCGACAAGGAATTTGTAGGCCGGAATGTAACAAGCTTAAAACCTCATTATTGGGTGGATAAACGTCGGTACACGGAAGAAATAGAAGGGGAACCGGTTGAGGTCATCAGCCTTGTTAAGATTGCCAATTTAGCGGATAGAAGTCTGTTTGTCGTTAATGTAAGCACGGATCGTTTAGCCGAGTTAATCGAACAAACTTCCGATTCTCCTTTTTATTTTGCCGAGCTGGTAGATGGCGAAAACAAATTGATTGTTTCCAAGCAGCAGGACCAAATAACGTCTTCTCATTCTGAAAAAGGCAAGCTTCTGTCCAGTATCCAATCGGATTACACAGGCTGGACGGTGCGCAGCGGCATTTATCGGGCCAGCATGATGGATTGGGTGTCCTCGCTATTTTATCTCTGGATTACATTTGGCTGCGTTGTTATTGTTCTCGGTTGCGTGTGGCTGATTTACGTTACCCGTCGCAATTACAAGCCTATCCTGACGGTTATTAATCGGATTACGGAATATTCCAAGTATAAAAGCAAAACCTTGCAAATGGCTGATAAAGAGGATGAGATGAAACTTATTGAACGGACGATCGAATCCTTGTTGGACGAATCAAGCCAGCTCTATGAAGAAAATAAAGAAAATTTGATTTATCGCAAACGCCATATTTTTCGGGCCATGTTGGAAGAGGGCGCCGCTTTGCCTGAGGAGCACTTGTTGGGTGAGCTTAAGAAACTGGGGATGGAGTCGAGCTTTCAGTCCGTTACGATGATGTTGATTGAGATCGACCATTATTCGGTGTTCGAAAAAAGCTACAGCCGGCGGGACCAACACTTGTTGAAATATGCGCTAAGTATGGTCTGTCAGGAAATATCGGACAATGAGTCGATGAATACATGGGCCGAGTGGATCGATCAACAGCGTATGGCCGTAATAGGCATGTCATCCAAGGACCAAAAAGAAGCGGCTAATGACCTGATTTCTTTATGCCATAAGCTGCAGGAATGGGTGGCTCGAAATTTAGTATTTACCGTGACGATCGGTCTTGGGAGCAGCAAAGTATCGCTTGCGCAAATTTCCTCTTCCTACTGGGATGCGGTAGAGGCCCTTACGTACAAGCTTTCGCTCGGCGCTAATCGGATTATCGGTCCGGATGATATAGCTGCTTTGCCGCAAGGGGAAGTATTTCGGCCCATGCAGCATATCCGCGAAATTTGCCAGTTGTTTCGGACCGGCAATAACTCTTGGGAGCAGCAATTTCAGGAGCTTTACAATGCCCTGAGCATGGAGCTCTTTTCGCGGGATGATCTCATTAGTCTAACCAGCTATTTCATTAATAATTTGCACAAGGAAGTCATGGAGCTTCCGAAGGAGTTCCATGATTTTTGGAACGAAGAGGTGCAGGGTGAACTGAAGCTTGTGCTTGCTGACAAAGAGACAATCGATGAAATCTACCGTGATGTTGAACATGTATTGAAGGATGCATTCGAGCAGATGAGAGAAGTCCGAGAGAATCGCAATCACCATCCATTAATCCACCAGATTAAAAAGTATATTAATGAACACTATGACAATCCGGATCTGTCGCTTGCGCAACTGAGCGGCGAATTCAATGTAACGGCAAGTTATATTAGTCGATTATTTAAGGAGGAATTTGGAGAAAAGTTTAATGATTATGTTGCAGAAATACGAATCGGCAAAGCCAAACAATTGTTAAAAGAAACGGATGCGCCAATCCATGAAGTGGCCGTTAAAGTGGGATACACGCATGCATTGAGCTTTATTCGCGTATTCAAAAAAGTGATGGGCAGCACACCGGGAAATTATCGAAAGGACATGATATAAAGCTTCAAAAACACAGGCAAATAGCGGGTTTGCAGCCCCTTCAAATATTGTATATGCAGTGATAATAATGAATCTATACGGGGAGCGACGGGCTGTGTTACTTTTAGGCAACGAGATCGACTCCCCCTTTTGTTTGGCGGGTATCGTATCGCAAATCTGATTAATCCTATTGAAGGAGGGTTCACATTGTTCACAAAAAAGAAAGTATTATTTGTACTTGCCGTCTGCCTGACTTTTTCGATGGCGCTGATCGGCTGCAGCAGCAACAGCAATAATGGCGGGGAGCCGACCAGCGGCCAAGGGAATCAAACCAATACCCCGAGCAGCACTAACGCTCCTGCGGAAAGCGCTGTTTACGAAGAAAATGGTTTGCCAAAAGACGAGAAGGTCGTGCTGAAGGTCGGATTTTTTGAAGCTGGCATGGGGCGGGAATGGTTCGATTATGCAATGGATACCTTTAAAGAGAAATTCCCGAATGTTAGTTTTGAGGTGACGTATTCACCGAAAATCGGCGATCTGACCGCTACGAAAATTGCCGCTAATAACGATGACGATATGTTCGATATGTTCTCAGCGGTACTGCCGGGCGGGAATGCCGCGCAAATTCCGCTTGCAGAAAGCGGTAAGATCGAGTCGCAGGAGGATCTATGGGATCGTAAAGCTTATGATAGTAACGGCAAAACAATTAAAGAGCTGGCGATTGACGGCGAATTTGAAGGAGCGCCAAGAATACTCGGCAAAACCTATGCGCTGCCAAACTCCGGAACGACAGCGGGGCTTTTCTTCAACAAAAAACTGTTTGAGGAGAATGGCTGGAATCAAAATCCGAAAACATGGGCTGAATTTGTAGAGCTTGGTGAAACGATTAAAGCCTCAGGGATTATTCCAATTTCTCTACCAGGGCAGGTGCCTGATTATATTAACCATGCATTCGGAGTCTGGAAGCGGTTTGAGCTCGCGGAAATAAACGGCAGAACGGATGCCTTCGAGGCTGACTTTCGCGAATTTCGCAATGAATACAGCTCACCCGAGACAGTAGAAGTGTGGAAACGAGTCTATGAATTGGGACAGAAAGGCTTCTTCCCTGAAGGATTAGCCGCATTGAACCACACGCAATCGCAAATGCAGGTGCTGCAAGGAAAAGCAGCGATGGTATCCACTGGCGCATGGGTGCAAAATGAGATGAAGGATTCGACGCCGGCAGATTTTACATGGGGCTTTATGGCGGTGCCGTTGGGAGATGATCCTGAGAGTACGAAGTATATTCGCGGCTCAATCAGCAATGGCTTTTTCATCTGGTCAGCCAAGCCGGAATTGAACAAGCAGTGGGCCAAAGAATTCAGTGTTTGGCTGTGGAACCTGGATGTTCAGACTGTCATTGCCGATAAAGGCGGGCAATTGTCCGTCCGTAAAGATTTTGCAGATGATCCGGCTCGTGCGGACAAAATCCAGGAAGCTTCAAAGGCAGTTGCCGAGTACATCAAAAACAATAATGTGAAAATGGAGAGCGGTTTCAGAAATACGACCCTTGCTGATCCTTCCTATGCGCAAGCGCTGAAAATGATTAACGAATCGACGAGCCAGATTGCCTCTGGCAAGCAGGACCCGCTTCCAATCCTGGAAGAAGCGCAAAAATTAATAGACAAAGCCATTGCTGCAGAGCAGAAGTAAACATCATGTTCGCAGCGTAAATAGCGGAGGAAGTTTTCTTCCTCCTCACTATTTGCACATGAAAGGAGTCTCACGTTTTGAACAATATGAAACAGTTGACCCGTAGTGCCATTCCTGAACGTGAAGGCTGGCTGCGCAGAAAGCAGACTCAAAAGTGGATATTTTTATTGTTTGCGATCACCCCTGCGTTTGGCGGTTATCTGCTCTTTACCCTGTATCCCAACTTGATGTCCGCTTATTATTCGTTATTGAACTGGAACGGCATATCTGATCCTGTCTTTGTCGGATTTCAAAATTATGTCACTCTTTTTCAAGATAAATATGTGTGGCGCGCATTATTTCATAATCTGATCTACATGTTTTTCGTACCCGCTTTCGTTATTCTGATTTCATTGTTGCTTGCTTATATACTGACGAACAAAAATTATAAGGGAACTCCTTTTTACAAAGTCATATTTTTCTTTCCGAATGTGCTCTCCAGTGTTGTTGTAGCTTTACTATGGGCATTCATTTACGATGGCAGCTTTGGGCTGCTTAATTCCATGCTTCGCCTTGTTGGCATTAATATTGGAGAATACTATTGGCTGGGAGAAATCAAGACGGCGCTTTGGGCAATTATTCCGCCTTATGTTTGGGCAGGGGTAGGCTTCTACGTCATTATTTTTATGAATGCAATGGTTACTATTCCAAAGTCACTTTACGAGTCCGCTATTCTCGAGGGAGCAACGCCGATGACCCGGTTGGTGAAGATCACCATACCGCTGATCATGCCGATTGTTCGTGTAGGCGCTTTGTTCCTGGTACTCGGTTCCTTGAAAGGATTTGAGCATGTGCTGATTTTGACAAATGGCGGTCCGGCTGGTTCAACTGATGTTATCGGGCTATACATGTTCAATCTGGCTTTTGGGGCGGAATACCATAATTACGGATATGCTTCCGCAGTCGGAATGTTTTTGTTTGTCGTCCTCGTTATTGCAAAACTGATTACGGATAAATATATAACGAGCCAAACTGTGGAGTATTGATTGTTGAAAGGATGAACGGTTGTGACAGAAAAGCGTTCTTTAGCCGATGTGCTTTGGATTGTTATGCTCATTGCAGGTGCATTATCGGTATTATACCCGTTAGTCTGGGTGTTCTACCAATCTCTGAAAACAAACCAACAGTTTTTTCAAAATATATGGTCACTGCCCGAGACGCTCCAATGGAGCAACTATAAGATGGCCTGGGTGAAATACGGCATCGGAAAATCGCTGTTGAACACTTTGTACTACGTGGGCTTAAGTTTGATTATCGGTACTTTTTTGACCACGCTGAATGCCTATGCATTAACACGTATTGAGTTTAAGGGCAGGAAACTGATTTGGGGCATCATTATGCTCTCGTTGTTCTTGCCGGGGATTAACGCCCTTATTCCGCAATTTGTGCTGATGCGGGATTTGCAGCTGACGAATAGTCTTACCGGATTGATCATTCTGGATAGCTTCGGTGAAAGTGTATTCTTTCTGCTGCTGCTAGGCGGCTTTATGCAGTCATTGCCGAAAGAGTTAGAAGAAAGCGCTTATATGGATGGAGCCTCGATCTTTCAAGTTTTTTTACGGATTATTACGCCGCTAGCTACACCGGGGATTGTAACGGTTGCGATTTTTAAGTTTCTTGGTCTGTATAACAATTTTCTGGCACCATTCATTTATCTGAGCGATCAAAAAAAATATACGATTGGCGTTGCTATGTATCAAGCCAATCAACTGATGCAGTACACTTCGGATTGGGTGACACTGTTTGCAGGCGTATTAATTGCGATGATTCCGTCCGTCTTCATGTTTGTTTTTTTCCAACGCTGGATTATGGAAGGAGCTACTTTGGGTGGAATTAAAGGATAGTTGCTCAAAAAATTATGGAGAGGAAGTTTAACTAGAGTATGGAACAGATAGAAAGAAAATTCATTCCGGCAGATCGGCCGATGACTGCCGTCATTGTCGGAGCGGGGCATCGCAGTCTCGTATATGCTTCCTATTCGGAGGAGCACCCGGAGGAACTGCAAATTGTTGCTGTTGTAGATCCGGATGCGGAACGCAGACAATTAGTAGCGGATAAATATCAACTTCCTGCTGACAGGTGTTTTAAAACGGTAGATGAACTGGTCGCTGGGCCTCAAATAGCGGATGCGGCGATTAATGGAACGATGGACAATACGCATGTGGCGACTTCGTTGCCGTTGCTGGCGGCAGGCTATCATATTTTGCTTGAAAAGCCGATTGGCGTATCCGAGGAGGAAGTGTTGGAACTGAAGGAAGCAGCCAAGCGTTTCAACCGTCAAGTGATGGTATGTCATGTGCTGCGCTATGCGCCTTATTATGCCGCGATTCGCAAGCTAATTGCAGAAGACGAAATCGGCAACATTATTCACATCCATACCGAAGAAAATGTCAGTTATCATCATATGGCTATGGCATATGTCCGCGGAAAGTGGAACAGCAAGGAGACAGGCGGTTCCTCTATGCTGATGGCCAAATGCTGCCATGATCTTGATTTGATTACCTGGATGAAGAGCGGAGTCAGACCGGCGACTGTTGCGAGCGTAGGCAGTCTGCTGCAATTCCGGCCGGAACGGGCGCCGGAAGGATCAGGAACGCGTTGTCTCGCAGATTGTCAGATCGAATCCACATGCATGTATTCGGCGAGGAAGCACTATGTCGAGCAGGGATTGTGGGTCCCTTACGTTTCATATAATGAGCACCTCGGGGTAACCAAGACACCCGAACAGTTGTTGGAATCGCTGCGGACAGATAATCCTTATGGACGTTGTGTATGGCGTTGCGACAACGATGTCGTCGATCACCAGTCGGTGATCGTGGAATTTGAGGATGGAAGCACGGCGACGCACAATTTGAATGGGGCGACTGCCAAACCATGCCGCAGCATTCATATCATTGGCGAAAAGGGCGAAATCCAAGGCGTGATGGAAGATGGCTGGTTCACTGTCAGACATCCCAACCCGCAACAAGGTCATGAATATTCTGAACGCAGGGTAGAACTGGAAGTATCGATGGAGATGCACGGAGGCGGCGATTTACGGCTTGTAGCCGATTTTATCAACGTCCTGCGCGGCGGAACGCCATCGCTGTCTTCCACGTCGCTGGAACAATCGATATACGGCCACCTTATAGGATTTGCTGCGGACAGGTCGAGAGAAGAACGGAAGACAATCTTGCTATAATAACCACTGAAATAGCCAAGGGGAGATGTGGTAAATATGAGGAAAATGCAGTTTTTACGATCTGCTTTACTTGTTATATGCCTGCTGTTTACATTTCCAGGTATTTCGTTTGGCAACGCGCAGGCGGTCTATGATAACGGCGCTGCTATAAGAGAAGGCGGGCAAGGGACTGAAGGGAAAGAGAGAGGGAACAGTCAAGGGATCGTTGTGTCGGTAAATTCAGACAACGGTACAATTAACGTCAGATTCAACAAGCAACCGCCTGGGGGAAAACCGAAAGCAAGTGATTTTACGATTCAACGTGAGGTAAAAAGCGGGGCGGCCGAGGTGATAGCTCCGACTTCGTATGCCTGGGAGACTTCAAACAAGATCGCGACATTTACTGTACCCCCGCTTGCTCCCGAAGTTATGGAACTTGAGGTTGTGTACAGCGTTTCCTTTAAAGGCGCTGCATCCGTATCGGCTCCGGCGTTTGTGATTCCCGTCTTACCGCCTTTGGTCATCGTGCGCGACGGGCAAGCGAATTCGACGATTATTATCGCGGAAGGCGCGGATGAGCGCACGCAAGCGGCCGCAGCCACATTGGCGGAGTACGTGAAGAAGTCGACGGGCGTGCTTTTGCCGGTGCTGGCAGAGGAGCAAGCGGGGAGCAGCGATGGGGACCCGGCAAGCTGGGTTCGTATTTATGTCGGCGATGCCCAAGCGGAGCCGCGGCTTGGCGAATTGCTGCAGGGCATGGATGGAGACGGTTATGTCATTCTTCCTGAAGACGGGAGGATTACAGTAAGCGGTCCGACCTCTTGGGGGACCGAATATGGTGTATATGCTTTTCTGGAAAAGCATGTGGGTGTCAGATGGCTGATGCCGGGACCGGACGGCGAGGATGTCCCGCAGCATGCGACATTGTCTATCTCCCGCGAAATGATAAAAGAAGAGCCGGTTTTTATCTCCCGCGTGTTCAGTCCGCTTAATGGAACCGCGTATCCGGCGCAAGCAGCATGGGCACGCAAAAATCGTATGCATAGCCGACTTTCGTTCCACCATAACATTTATTCACTCTTTCCGCCCGAGGAGTTCGGTCAGAGCCATCCGGAATTTTACCCGGTGCGCAATGGCGTGCCGTACATTCCGGCGGCAACCTTGACGAATTCCTGGCAGCCTTGTTTTTCGGAGCCGGGGACGGTGGACGTGGCGGTAGGCAAAATAATTGAATTCTTCGCGAATAATCCAGAAGCCGATTCTTTTTCGCTTGGTGTAAACGACGGCAAAGGGTATTGCGAGACGGAGCCGGATCATCCGCTGTACACAGGGAAAATCAATTCCGTAGGCGTTCTGGATATGTCGGATATTTACTATAATTGGGTGAATCAAGTTGCGGAAGGAGTTTTGGCCGTATACCCGGACAAATGGTTCGGATTGCTCGCTTACGATAGCGTCATGGACCCGCCTTCCTTCAGGCTGAATTCTCGCGTAGTTCCGTTTATTACGCAGGACCGGATGGCGTGGATAGATGCCGAAGTAGAGAGTGGATCCAAGCAAGTGCTGGAGAAATGGAAGCAGGCTGCGGACCATATCGCCTGGTACGATTACATCTACGGCAATCCTTACTTGCTGCCTCGCATGTACATCAGGCAGATGGCAGACAATTACGCCTATGCCGGGGAACATGGCGTGCTGGCGCATTATGCAGAGTTGTACCCGAACTGGGGGGAGGGGCCAAAGCCGTGGATCGCCGCCAAGCTGCAATGGAATCCCGATCAGGACGTAGATGCGCTTCTCGACGAATGGTATGTGCGGGCGGTAGGGGAAGAAGCCGCAGCCGACCTCCGCACCTATTATGATCACTGGGAACAGTTCTGGACAGAGCGCATTCAAGGCTCGACCTGGTTTGAAGCTCGGAAACGGACGACTTATCTGGAATTTGGCGACCCTGGTTATTTAGCCCTGGTCACGGAACAAGAAATAGCGGATAGCCGGAGCTTGCTGGAATCTGTAGTCGAGAAGGCAGGCACGGAGCAGCAAAAATCGAGAGCAGTTATGCTGTTGCGCGCGTTCGAATACTACGAAGCATCGGCGCTAAGCTATACGCCGAAGTTCGCGTCTTTGAACGAGCAAGACGCACTTGCCCTGCTGGATCCCGCCGCCATGGAGCGGAAGATGGACAAAGCACGTGAACGCTACGAACTGCTGGATGAATTCGCGCAGGATCCTGTGTTGATGCACTTCATCAAGCCATCGCCGACAGGCATTTATTACCCGCTTCTGCATTGGAACGGTCTCGACTCCGAAGCGTTTTGGGCGCTGGCGGACTATATGAAAGTGTCCGAACCGAATGGTGGAACGGTAAGTCAGCAGGTTTATGATTTGACCCAGCGTGCAGAAAATGAAAAGCTGCGCGAATACGCCAATCTGCTGCAAAACGTAAATTTGGAGCTGTTTGCGCTCAATAACAATTTTTCATTCGAGCTTGGCGGGGACGTTCCGCAGTCGTGGTCCCCATGGTTTGAAAGCAATACCGTGTATAAGCGTTCGACAGACTACAGCCACTCGGGCGATTCCAGTATAATGATCAGCACGCTGCGCCGTGGCGGTCCGCATCAGATCGTCAATGTAAATCCGGGGATGATGGCGACGCGTATTCACTATTTTACCCCTGAGGGAACGAAGACGAATGCAACGATCCAAATCACCTTTAATTTGCGGGATGCCAGCAATCAGCAGATCGGCACGCTTGTTTCGGAAACCAAGAAGGTAGGGGCGACAACGGGAACATGGTCATCCGTCGATTTCCTGACAGACATTCCGGAAGGCGTCAAGAGTGTCCAGATGGTCGTTCTTCTAAATCAGGTAGAGCCGGAAACGAAGCTATATTTGGACGATTTCGTCATCTATCAGGGAAGCAAGGAATGGTTGAACGGACAGACATTCTGGAAATTCGCCGATTATATTCAGGTGCATGAGCCGAGCGGCGGTGTTTTGACGGATCGGATCGAAGCACTCAGCAGTAACTCCGCTTCCGGGCAGGAGCGAGAGTTCGCTGCGCTTTTGCTGAACGTTCTGCAAGGCGCTGCTCCGGTTACGAGCAACGCGTCCTTTGAGCAAGGGACGGCAACTTCGGCGCCGCCGTGGGCTTTCTATGTTCAGAATCAGGGCACAGTTACGCGGGTTACGGACTATGGGCATCAGAGCAATTCCAGTATTGTAGTTACCGGTGCCGGGCCATCTGTAGTTCCTTATCAATACTTTATTCCGCAAGCCGGACCGGCTGCCGCCAAAGTATTTTATAAGCTGCCTGAGGGCTCGACAACAGGAGGTACGATCCAGATAGGTTTCAATTTGAATACGGCCGATGGAAAAGGCATCACAGTTATGCGTTCCGAGATCAGACCGATTATCAACTCGCAAGATGGGTGGTCGTCGATTAGTCTCGCCGCCTATATTCCTGCCGAATATAATGATCTTGTTGTTGGAAGGATTCAATTCACGATTAACGTGAGCAATTTGGGGAGCGGAATCCAGCTTTATGTAGATGACGCTAATGTTTATCAATAACAACCAATAATATATGGCCCGCACAGCGGCGGCTTGCGCCCCCCGGTGCGGGCCATTAGCAAAGGAGCATTGCAATTGTTGACGACGGAGAAACAGACTGCAACCTGGATTTGGTATCCCGGCGATTTCGAAATTTGGCTGCATCGCGAAGTATGCTTGCGCCGGGAAGAGCGGGGCAGTATTTATCCGCCATTTTACCGACTTGATTCGCCTTATGTTTCTTTGAAGTTCCAGCATATTTACACGATTGCAGAGTCGGAAGAAATAAGCATTGCGGCAGAAGGGCGCTACAATGTCATGATCGACGGCCTAATGGTGCCGCCGACAAGCGGACGCATCGTACTGCCGGCAGGCGAGCACAACCTGATTATATCGGTCGTCAATGAAGGGGGCTTGCCGGCTTTATTTGTTCAGGGCAGATCGGTAGCGAGCGATCCCCGCTGGAACGTCTCGCATACGAATTGGCAGTGGGTTTC
This sequence comes from Paenibacillus sp. MY03, assembly GCF_002165585.1. Classification (NCBI taxonomy): domain Bacteria; kingdom Bacillati; phylum Bacillota; class Bacilli; order Caryophanales; family Paenibacillaceae; genus Paenibacillus; species Paenibacillus sp. MY03. The sequence continues at coordinate 138,923 of NZ_MXQD01000011.1, forward strand.
ACCCGGCTCGTGGCATTTCAATAAGGCGACCGAACCGCCGTCTGCTTATCGCCTTGCTACGTTCAAGCAGAGCTATATTGGCGAGGAGCAGTTGCCGGATGGTTCGCAGCTTATTGATTTTGGAAAGGAAACCTTTGGCTATATTCAACTGCATGGCCTTTCAGGTGTCGGCAAAGTGATGCTGTATTATGGCGAGTCGCGAGAGGAAGCGTTGTCCGAGGCGCATTGCGAGACGCTGGATTGCATCGAAGTTGCGTCTGATGCTCCGCTGGAGTACACCCATCATGCATCCCGGGCATTGCGCTATGTGCGCATAGTGGCTGACGTGGGGATCCAGGTGCGAGATGTCTCGCTTCTATATGAATATTTGCCCGTACAATACCGTGGGCAATTCCGCTGTTCGAATGAGCGCATCAATGAAATATGGAGTATTTCCACTTATACAATGCATTTGACGACAAGGGAATTTTTTCTTGATGGCATTAAGCGGGATCGCTGGGTATGGTCGGGCGATGCGTATCAGAGCTATTTGATCAACTATTATTCCTTTTTCGACGAAGCAGTCAATCGGCGGACTACAATAGCTCTGCGCGGCAAGGATCCGCTCGATACGCATTTGAATACGATTTTGGACTATTCTTTTTTCTGGATTATCGCGCTTTATGATCATTACTGGTACACGGGCGATTTGGAATTTGTCCGCAGGATGTACAAAAAGTTGCTGGGATTACTCGATTTTTGCCGGGGAAGGGCAAATGCCAACGGAATGGTTGAAGGCCAGCCGGGGGATTGGGTCTTTGTCGACTGGGCGAATATCGATAAACAAGGCGAATTGAGTTTTCAGCAGGTTCTGTACTGCCGTAGCTTGGAAGTATCTGCACAATTGGCGGCGCTGCTTAAAGACGATACACGAGCACAAGAGTTATCCAGGGAAGCGGCATCGCTGAAAAAGCAGTTGTTTGAGACGTTCTGGGATGAAGAGCACGGCGGGCTGCTCCACAACCGGGTCAATGGCGTGCTGCAAGGCGGCATGACCCGGTATTCCAATATGTTCGCCATATTGCTGGATATGCTGGATGAGCAGCAGAGGGAATTGGTGGCGAGACATGTACTGAAAAATGATGCGGTGCCAAGTATTGTAACTCCATATATGCGTTTCTTTGAGCTTGCTGCTTTATGCGAGGTGGGAGAACAAGCATATGTGCTGTCTGAGATGAAAAGTTATTGGGGAGGCATGCTCGATCTCGGTGCTACTACATTCTGGGAAAAGTACGATCCAGAGTTGGAAGGCGCGGCGCAATACGAGTCATCCGGCCGTCCATTTGCCAAAAGCTTGTGTCATGCCTGGGGAGCCGGTCCGATTTATTTGCTGGGCAAATATTTTATGGGCGTGCGTCCGCTTGATGCCGGATATGCTAAGGTGCTCATCGAACCAACGCTTGGAGGGTTGTCATGGTTTAAAGGAACCGTTCCGACTGCCGAAGATGACGAGGTTTCGATATACATGGATGAAACATCGCTGCGAATTCGTACTGGAAACCGTCCGGCGGTGCTGCGACTGACAAGTGTAATTGAACCGACCTGCGAAGCAGGTACATTTTGCGCGATCGGCGATCATCGCTATGAGCTATCGTTGGACAGTTTGCAATCGGAGTATGTTATTGCATATCGCACTTCGATATTTTAGGTTTTTGGCCATCCACAAGTCTTAGAGTTTCATCATTTTCTGTACAACAAATAAACGCAGCCGGCAGGCTGCGTTTATTTCGTTTCTGCAGGGAATATTATCCCTTATCCCTAGTCCCTTATAAACCGTATAGGTCCAATCGTTCTCGCAGCGCTTCCGCCATTTCCTTGGGCAGCTCCCTGATCTTGATATCCTTGCCCAGAAAAAGCAGCCAGTTGGCGACGTCGGCCAACGCCTCCGAATCGTTAACGTTAACGGAAGTTTTCAACATGGCTCTCGTTTGGAAGGGATCGGTATAGGACAGGGACACCGTTAGCGGATGGTATTTTTTGAACTGGGCAATCGCCTTGGGACCGAGCTCCAAAACAAGGTTAATGGCTTCCTCCCGCTGGCTTAGCTTCTCCCGTATCTTTTTCCGGCTCAGCCGCTTACTCACGGGATAGGGTTCTACATCGATGAGATGATCGACGGAAAAGACGACTCTCTTTTCTTCCGCCAAGTCGAAGCCTTCGATCAGCCAGAGGCTTTTTTCGCGATATAAGTGCAAGAGATAGACGGGATACGACTTCGTGTCGTTGCCTTCCCGGATCGTGATCCACAAGTAGTTGTCCGCAAGAAGGATGCCGATCAACTTCTCCAGAATGGGATGGGGCAGGTCCGACATCTCAAGCAGATCCGGATTATTCGGGTTGGTCCCTTCGAACAGCAGGATCTGATTTAACAGCACAAGATCATCCTGCTGATTCTGCGAAATGAGTCCCAATAACTTCTCCGCCAAGGACTGACGACTCTTGAGGTAAGGGAGCTGCTGATTCCTTGTCGCCATAAAGGCGATAAACAACGCTTTGATCTCGTTATCGGTAAAACGAACGGTCGGCAGGACCGAATTGTTCATGACGAAATAACCCCCGTCCCTACCCACTTCGGCGACAAGCGGCATCCCCATGGCCTCGATTTCCCTGATGTCCCGAATGGCCGTCGAGCGCGAGATGTTAAATTCCCGCATGATTTCGGAAATGGTAAAGGAAGCGCGGTTGTTGATATACCGCATGATGATATTGATCCGCTCCACTTTTTTCATCGCGGCCTCCTAAACAGTGTCACTTTTTGACATGATTAAAAGTTATTATAAACTCAGCAGGGGAAAAGCAAAACCATTTCATAAAAAAAGGATGGATGAAAACATGGCAAACTACACGCTTGAGGAAAAAGAAGGCTTTACCGTATTGGGTATGGGAACGGATCTGAAGAGCGATTATACCGACTATGTCGGCATCAACAAGGAAAAGCTGGACTTCTGGCAAGCGGTCAAACAAGACGGACGGCTTGACGCGCTAAAAGCAGTGGCAGCCAACGACTTCATCTTCGCCGTCAACGAAGCCGTCAACCAAAAAATGATGTATTACGCAGGCGTAATGACGGATACTACATTGCCGGATGCCACTCGGGTCATTCAATTCCCTAAAGGCGAATATCTCGTTGTCCAGGGAGAAGCCGAGACGGCCGACGCTCTGAGCAACCAGCTTACCGGAATCGCCTTCGGTCAAGTGCTGCCGGAAGCCAAGGACTTCGCCTATGTGGGCGGGCCGAACGCAACCGTCGAGATGGGACAGCGGGACGGCTTGGTATACGGCGAAGTGTGGATTCCCGTCGTCAGGAAATAAACCCGAATACTGGAGGAATGGACATGTCCTACGTTGTGGATTTCAAAGAAGTGTCTACGGTTGGCCTGGAATCTTCGCCCGTGCAAGAAGCGCTTGCCGGTCTACGCGCGAACGAAGCCCGCTACTTCATGAACAAATACAAACATGAATTCACCGTTACGCCGGCTGCCGAAAGCCCGGAGACGCTGGCATACGTGAACCGGATTCTTAAGGAAGAACGCGGCATCGAATTCGCGGCCAAGCCGCTAGAAACATCGAGCTTCCAAGTGGAGAACATTCGGTGGTCCTTCGTCTTCTACGAGGACGGTCTGGGCGTCAACGTCTTGTATACGATCGATGATCCCAAGAAACGGGCGGTTGGATTTAAGCTTTCCGAGGGAATGGACGTGCCTCAGGAGTTAGAAGGTAAGTTTAAGTTCGCCCGGCAGAAGTCGAAGCTGGCCGGCACGATTCGCGGATCGTTTTTCGTGATCAAAGGGGAGTATTGAGGAATAGCTGGGCACGCAGGTAAAGCGGCGGTTTTATTACCGTTATAAGTTAGCTTGATCAAAAGAAGGGGCTGTCTCAAAAGCCAATTTGTGATTTTTCGGGCCCCATGTCAAGTCGGATACGTAATGCATCTGCAGAATAGTCACATGGAACATATTATAATAATGCAACCTTATGCATCCTTTGCTCACACAATATCGACGCTCGCCTCCAATAGGGAGTTGGGCGTCGATTATTTATACACGGCGTCGAAAGACGCCTTTGCGGCCCGCTCCATAGCGGCTGCAAAGGCGTCTTCATGTTGCATGTGTATTAGCAGAGTCCCGTCTCAGCGCTCCTTTGTCGCTGCCTCGGCCGAGGCTGCTACATCCGGCTGTAACGCGGAAGGGGTGGTCTCTCCCGTGATCGCCTCGCGGATGACGAGGATGCCGTGGATATCGAGCGACGGTACCGTCGTCTCGAGCCGGCCATCCTGCCAACGCCAGGCCAGCGCCGCGCCCGCCGGCTCCCATGTGACCGCCTGCGGCCGCTCGGCGACCGCGACGGACAGCCTGATCGGACCGGTCGGCGGCACCGTCTCAGGGAAGCCGCGACGGTTCGACACCGGCATCTGCGCCAGGTTCAACAGGTGCACGCACAGGGTCCCGTCGGCGGCGTGGCGCAGCGCGAGGTCGACATGGGCCGGCGCATCGGTCGTCACCGCCGGGTCCGGGAACAGCCGCTCGACCAGATCGCGGATGTAGCGTCGCATGAAGGGATGATGGCTGTAATAGTAGCGCGAGGCGATCGGCCCGTAGACGGCGGCGATCTGTCCCTTGCCATACCGGTGCAACGTCGCCGCCGCGCCCTCCTGGCGCAGTTGTCGATGTCCCTCGGATACGCCGTCCGCCCGCACGTCGAGGTAGGCGCTGCGCGCCTGCACGCCCTCGCCGTGATAGCGGATCGACAGCACCTCTGCGCCGCTCGGCTCAATCGGCTGCCAGACACCGGGGCAGCCGATCTTGCCCGCACCCGAGACGAGTTGGGCCCGCAGCTGCTGCGGCTCGCCGACGAGCCGGACGCCGAGCGCTTCGCCGAACAGCCGGGCGCAGCGCTCTCCGAGCAGCAGCAGCTGGCCACCGCCCTCGACATAGCACAACACGCGCAGGCGGAACGGCTTGCTCAGCACCGGCGCATCCGGGATGACGAGCAGCGGATATTCGTCCAGCCGCTCCATCAGCATATACTCCGTCAGCACATCGACCGAGTAGTGCGACTCCAGCAGCGCATGCAGCGCCCCCTCAAGCTCGACGAGCGGCGTGTCCCACCAGGTGTACACTCGATCGGAGATGTCGAACTGGCTCTCGGCGGAGTGCAGCAGCGCGATCTGCGGCACGGACACGCTGCGATGCGAGAGCTGCTGGCGCTCCCGGCAGTAGGCGGCGATCTCGGCGGCGGTATCGACGATCTCCTCGGCGATGTAGCCGGAGCGGGTCGGCAGATAGTAGAGCATGTACCCGCCGCCATGCATCAGCACGACGCCCGCCTCCTGCTGCAGCTGCGCCGCTGACTTCAGCAGCTCCTCCTGGCCGTCCGCGTTGTCGAAGCCCCATGACTGCAGCTCCCACGGCATGCCGATCTGGGACAGATAACGCGCCTCGGTACGGGCGCGATCGGCGGAGAGCATCGGGTCGAAGTCGCCTGAGAGGTAGTCGACCGGAGCCGACACCGGTACCGGACTCATCGTCGAGAACGCCCAGTTGCTCGCCCGCTGGACGCCGGGCTTCAGCTCGCCGAGCCTCGTCGTCCAGTGACGCAGATACGTCTCGAAGCGGGCGCGGTGGAAGCTCTTCCAAGCGCCCCAGCGGCTGTCGCTGCGATCGACAGGAGCATCCGCCCATCCGGTTTCGGCCGTCCACGCCGCCATCGCTTGCGGGCCATAGTCGAGCTTGGCCCCCCAGCATTCTCCGTCCAGCCAGACGCTGTCGACGTCATAGCTCTCGGCGATCTCGACGAGCTGCGGGACGAGCAGCCCGTCGGCGTAGCCGCCGAACAGGCTCGTCGCCTCTCCATCACGCCGACCGTCGGGATGCGTCACCGCCCACTCCGGCCGCTGCCGAACAGCGAGGTGATCGACGATGCCGGAGTAGTGCACCCCGAGTCCGATCCCTTGCTTGCGCGTCTCCTCCCGCCAGATCGCCAGCGCATCGCGGACGATGCCGGGCGATGGCGTGCCGACAGCCGTCTCGTACCCGGCATAGCCGGGGTGGCCCTTACAGTCGTAGTGGACGAAGTCGGGCCGGATGCGCCGCAGCAGCTCGGCTACGGCGTACGGCTCGATATCGGCACCCAACGCGTGATCCTCCGCCTCGGGATGCAGGTCGAAATGCAGGCCAAAAAACGCATTCTTGCGGTCAAACATCTTTTTTCACCTCATATTCGATGGCGGCTACGGCCGCGACCAGAGCAGACTGCCCACGCTAGCCGGAGCGTCGCCCTCATAAATGTAAATCTTGCCGTCGTCCTTGATGACCAGATGCGCCGATGACGAGCCGTTGGTGCCGCTCGACCAGAGATAGCCCTGGTTATCCGAAGGGCCGGTGCCCCGATAGACGACGAGATTGCCATCGGTCTGCATCATCGCGAAGTAATCGCCGCTCGTGCCGGTGACGCCGGATTGCCAGACGACGCCGGTGTTGGCCGCCGGGTTCGGCCCGCTGTACAACACGAGATTGCCGTCAGTCTGCAGCGTCAGGCAATACGTGCCCGACGGGGAGACGAGAAAATCGCCATCCCGCAGCATCCGCCCCGACGTCAGCACGTCGTGCGGCGGCACTCCCTCGACGATGCCGCCGTTGACGCTGACGCTATACAGGCTTGGGCCCCAGCCGTCGGTCGGCGAGCCATCGCGGAAGCGCACATAGACGGTGTTGGTCGGGTTGCCCGTCAAATAGCTGCTGAGGTCCAGGGCGAGCGTCTCCCGGTTGCTGGCGTCATGGACGTCGGCGGGGGCTTGCGCCACGATGGTCCATGTGCTCTCGTCGACGGAGGCTTCGACGACGTAGTTGTTGGCGATGTCGAGCGCGAGCTCCAGCGTCGTCTCGGCATCGTCCAGGTTGAACCGGTACACCCAGCTCTGAGCTCCGTCCGCTACCCGATGATCGCCGCCGGCGATGTAGCTGCCGCCATCGGCATGGAGAAAGCCGCTCTCATTATGTGTGAAGCTCGCCCGGAAGCCCGCCTCGGTGATATCCTCGAACACCGACTCGGCATACTGCTGGTACAGATCGACCATCTCACCCGGCGTGACGACGACGAAGCGTGCAGGCAGGCTGTCGATATAGTCGGTGAGCAGCTCGGTGTTGATGTATTGGGCCCCGACGTTGAAGAAGGCCGGTCCCGTGCCGCTGTAAGCGGCGATATCGACGCCGTCGAAAAACGAGTAGTTGATAAACACCGGCTTGCCCATGTAGCGGAAATGCGTCTCGCGATTGTCCGCGACCGCAGGCCGCTCCGGATCAAGTCCGCCGTACCCGGCGAAGACGCCCTCTACGCTCGGAATCGCCGTATACACCGAGGCGTCGAAGCGGTCATAAAGCATCGTACGTAGCGTCCGCTGGCGCATATAATCCATATAGTCGTCCGTCAGCGCAAAGTAGTCGTCCTTGTACTGATCGGGCATCGGATACTTGATGTAGCCGACGCCGGTAACCGGCGTCACGTAGCTGTTGGCCCCCCGCTGCGCGTCGTAATAAGCGGTCGCCAGCGGATCGATCTCCGCCAAGAGCGGCGTCAGTTCCCAGGCGATCGGATAGTCCTCGCGATCAGCCAGCGCGAGCCAGGTCGGGAACTTCAGATGCGGAAACAGCAGCGTGTCGCCGTCCGTCTCCGTGAAGCTGATATACACCTTGGTCGGATCGAATACAAGGCTGCGCACTGTCTCCGATGCGGCGGGCCGCACCATCGGCAGGCCGCTCGTCCAGCTCATATTGAAGCTCTCGCTGGCGACCAGCACGTACTTGCCCTTGCCATTCAGATAACGGCCGAAAGCATCCTCGTCGGTGCTGCCGCCCCAGGTGCCGATGATCGGCGCGACGCCGGGAGCCAGCTCGACGAGATCATCGAGCAAGCCCTTCTCGCTCGCGGTCAAGCCGTTGCCGGCCTGCGGGTCGCCCTTCAGATGGAAGGTGAAGATGCGATTGGCGATGAGGTAGTCGAACATGGCGAGGCTGTAGTTCGGATTGGCCGCCAGGATATCGGTCCGCATGTAGGGCGCCAGTTCGGTCAGCGCATAGTCGTACGCCTCCTCCCACGAATCCAGCCCGAGCGCGCTGCTGTCGGCGAGTACCGGCAGCGTGACATTGTAGTCGTCCTCCAGCTTCTGCAGCTGCGCTACGGTCAGTGCAACCGCGTGATGACGGGCGCTCAGCATCGCCGTCACGTTGAGGTTGGCGACGCGAGTGTCGGACGGCTGGAAGCTCTTGTTGGGCTCCGCATACGCCGAGTTGTCGCCCGTGTAATAATAATAAGTGCCGCTGTTGCCGGCGCCTGCCGGGTCCAGCACATCCTCGTCATAGAGCACCGCCCCGGCCAGCTCATCGGCGAATGCCGCCACCAGCGCATACGGGTCGGTATACGGCTGCTTGGTATACCCGCCCAGCTGATCGAACCAGAAGTCGCGCTGGACCATGACCGAGTTGGCCGAGAAGCCCGGCTGGGCATCGAAGAGATGAAGCGGGTTCTTGAGCACCCAGATGCGCGGCTCCTCCCGGTTCACCAGCCCTTGCAGAGACTCGATCATCATCAGATCGCTCAGCTCGTAGGCGCTGCTCTCCATATCGATATAATGGATCGTCTGGGACGGCTCCTCCGCCGCCCGCGGTAGCACCGCCGCCTCGGCGCTGGATGCTGCCGCCAGCAGCAGCCATGCACAAAGCAACGCCAGCAGGCCGCCCTGCAGCCAAGCCCCTGGCTTCGTCAGCACTTGTGCCCGAGGCCACACCGTGCGATACGGATCATGCCCCATCACCGAGCCTGTCCGCAGCGACGTCCAGCGACTGGCGAATGAGCCCGCCTGACTCGGAAGCACGTCTCCATCTATCTGCAACACTGTTCCCTCCATTACATTCTCGCTCCCCCAGGCCGAGCCTGCGTTCATGCCAATCTTGCCTCTCCCTCTGCAGCTCATCCTCTGTTCCTCCCTCGTCATCGTGGCGAATCGGTCATCAGAAGCTTGCTTGTCTTCCCGATCAAGCATCCCGCGCGCTGCTCCCTGCGCGCGCGGGGATGGACTATGGGCTCTCGCGGTCATACCTCAGCGCGATGACCGGCACATGCCGGCATGGCAGATCGTCGCCGGAGCCGTCCAGCTCCGGCAGCGCGATGATGCGGCGGGCGCCGTCTGCGCGATAGTCGAGCGGCGGACCGTCCCAGCCGAGCAGCCGCGCCTCGGCTGCCCCCGGCAGCCCCTCCGCGCTGAGCGTCAGCTCGCAACCCGGCCAGCGGAGACAATGGACGTAGAGCATATCGTCGGACGATGTGTAGCGGACCATCTCGCCCTCGCCGTGCGTCCGCCATCTGCGCGTGCCGTAGATCGCCTCACCGTTGACGCGCAGCCAGTCTCCCAGCTGCCGCAGACGCTCCTCCATGATGACCGGAATGCGGCCGTCCGCTGTCGGTCCGACGTTCAAGAGCAGATTGCCGCCCCGGCTGACGGTGTCGACGAGCAGATGGATCAGCTCCCGCTCGCCCAGGTAGTCGCGCAGCGTCTCGTTGCGATTGTAGCCGAAGGAGGTACCGATGCCACGGTTCTCCTCCCACTTGCGTTCCAGCTTGATGGGCAGCGCCACTCCGTCCGGCCCGTATCCGACCTCGCCGTATTCGGTCGTGTAGTAGCCGCCATGGCGGCCACGCGTCTCTTTGCCCCACCGGTCGTTGACGACGATCTCCTCTCCTACCGGCGAGGCGTTATATAGCCAGTCGAGGAACGTCCGGCTGTCCCATACCTCGCTGTGATGCTCCCACTCCCCGTCGGTGAACAGCACCGACGGGGCATAAGCCTCGACCAGCTGCCGCATCTGCGGCACCATCTGCGTCCGGGCATAGGCGGCCGGGTCGGCGAGATAGAGCGGATTGAACCATTCCAGCAGCGAATAGTACGCCCCCATCCGCAGCCCCTGCGCCCGCACCGCCCGGTCCAGCTCGCCGTAGAGGTCGCGTCCGGGACCGACGTCGACGCTGTTCCAGTTCCACCGATGCGGACTCGGCCACAGACAGTAGGCGTCGTGATGCTTGGCGGTGAGGACGACATATCGCGCGCCCGCATCGCGGAACAGCGCCGCCCACGCCTCCGGATCGTACAACTCCGCTCCAAAGCCGGCAACGAAGTCCTCATAACGCGTGCGGTCGCCGAACACCCGCTTGTGGAACTCCTTATATTGGCTTCCCGGCTGGCGCACCGCGCTGCCGTACCACTCGGCATATGCCTCGCCGGAGGTGTTCACTGTGTCGCGCTTCGGTCCCCAGGCCGGGACCGAGTAGAGACCCCAGTGGATGAAGATGCCGAACTTCGCGTCATCGTACCAGGCGGGCAGCGGCCTCTCGTCGATGCTGCGCCACGCTTCCCGCTCATTCGTCGTAGTCATGCTGATCGTCCCCGCTTTCTATTTGCCTTTGTATTGCCGGTCATACGCCGATTGCGTCAGCTCAGCCAGCCGATTGTAGCCGATCTTCTCCAGGTTGGACAAGTAGGTGTCCCAGTCCTTGTCGAGATCGAGATTGCCGGTGACGAACTTGTCGACGCTCTCGTCGAGGTATTTGATGACCGCATTATTCAGCTCTTCCCACTCGGTTGCTTCCGCCTCCGGCATCATGAAGCTGCCCGGCATTTGCTGCTGCGGCCCTTTGCCGACATATTTGTCCTTCGTCTCGTCATAGAGGATCTTCTCATGGTTCCAGGTGCCGGGTGTCACGACCTGGGTATTGCGCCAGTCGGCTGTCATGAACGTGTTCAGGCCATTACCCCAGGTGAAGTTGTTCGGCTGCTCGCCGCTTTTGAGCACATTGTACTTGGCCGGTTGGCCGTCCAGTCCAACCTCGCCCTCCCTGGCCTTCACCCAGACGTCGCCTTCCTCGCCGTACAGATTGTAGTCGCCATCGATGAAGAGCTGATAGATCGCATCGGCGAACCGGAGCGCCAAGGCCGGATTTTTGGCTTCCTTGGTGACGACGAAGTTGCCTGAGCCCAAGCCGAACGCATACTGCTTGGCATACGCGACGCCTTCTTTCCCTGTCAGCGGCGGCAGCGCCACGAATTGCTCCTTGACCTTGTTGTCCTCACTCCAGTCGACGAAGGCCATTGCCCCGGAGGCTACGGCTCCGACCCGATTCTCCTGCGGCGACAGTCCGGTCAGCACCTTCACCTTGTTGTCATCCTGCAGCATGAACTCGGGATCGATCAGCCCTTCCGCATAGAGACGGTTCAGATAACGCAGCCCCTCGCGCCACTCTGGCTGGATCGCCGCCTGGACTACCTGGTCGTCCTGGAGCATCAGACGGTTGCCCGCCTCATTGTAGATGAATGCATTCATCAGGAAGAAATCGATGCCGCCCTGCCACGAGCCGCGTGTCAGCGGGATCTCGTCAGCCTTGCCGTTGCCGTTCGGATCCTTTTCCTTGAACGCCTTCAGCACCTGATAGAATTCCTCGGTTGTCTTGGGCAGCTCCAATCCCAGCTCGTCGAGCCATTGCTGGTTGATCCACATCTTGTGGCTGTACGTGCAGTGGTAGCACTCGTTGATCGCCGGCAAACCGTAGATGTTGCCGTCCGGCGCGGTGATCGCGCTCTCGATGATCGGATTGTAAGCCAGCACCTGCTGGGTGGCGGAGCCGTACTTCTCGATCAGCTCATTGAGCGGCAGGAACAGTCCCTGCGAGCCATAGGCGATCTGCTGGGCGTTGCCGATGCCCCAGGATAGGATGACATCCGGCATATCCGTCTGGCTGGCCAGCATCAGGTTGAGCTTGTCGCGATAGTCCTCCATGTTGGCGCGGACCCACTCGATCTTGATGTTGGTTTTCTCCTCGAAGTACTTGGTGAACCAGTTGTCCTCCAGATTGCCGACCCAACTCGGCGGGCTCGCCCAGACGCGCAGCGTCTCTGTCTCCTTGACGATCGGGAAGGTGCCTGGCTCGGTCAGATTGGCAGCGGTGCCGACCGCCGAGGTCTCGCCGCCCGACGCGACGCCTTCCCCGGCAGGCGTGTCACCGTTCGTGTTGTTGCTGCAAGCGGACAGCAGCAGGATGCCGGCGATCAGCAGCGCGATTGCGATGCGGTAACGTTTTCTCATGTGTATACCCCTCCAAAAGTTGTTAGTGCTTGCGGTGTTGCTCTCTAATCGATCATGTCTTGCCAAAATCGTTCCACTCTCCTGGATACGTACCTTTGCGCATTAAACGCCCCGACTCACCTCCTTCAAGCCTTCACCTCCAGCCAGCTCGCTATCCCTTGATCGATCCGATCATGATGCCGCGGACGAAGTACCGCTGCACGAAGGGATAGAGCAAGATGACCGGCAAGCTAGAGACGACGATGAGCGCGTACTTTAGCTGTTCGCGCAGATTGGCGCGCTCGGCCATCGCCTTCGTATCGACGTTGGCCATCAGGCTCGGATCGACCTGGTTCTGGATGAGGATGGCGCGCAGGATCATCTGCAACGGCATCATGTCGTTGGACTTCAGATAGATGAGCGCGCTCTGGATGTTGTTCCAGTAGCCGATCGCGTAGAACAGACCGTTCACGGCGAGGATCGCCCCCGACAGTGGCAGCGCAATCCGCAGCAGGAAGGCAAAGTCGCTGCAGCCGTCCAGCTTGGCCGCCTCCAGCAGCTCGCGCGGGATGCCACTCTGGAAGAAGGTGCGGGTGATGATCAGATTGTAGACGGCGAGCGCCGACGGCAGGATGACGGCCATCCGGCTGTCGTACAGGCCGAGCTGATTCACGAGCAGGTAGGTCGGGATTAGGCCGCCGCTGAAGAACATCGTAAAGGTGAACAGCATCATAAGCGGCGTCCCGGCCCGGAAGTCCGGGCGCGATAGCGGATACGCTGCCAGGACGGTGAGCGTCAGACTGATCAGCGTGCCGACCACAGTATAGTAGAGCGTATTGGCGAAGCCGAGCCAGATGCCGCCATAGCCGAACACCGCCTTGTAGCCCGAGACGCTGACATCGACCGGCCACAGCCACACCTTGCCCGAGGTGACCGCCGAAGGCGTACTGAACGAGGCGCTGACGATATACAGGATCGGGAACAGCGTAACTGCGAGCGCCACCAGCAGGAGCGCGTCGACTGCCGTCATGAACAGCCGGTCGCCCCTTGTGTCTAGTGATTTCATATGAGGTACCTCCTACCAGAGACTGGATTGACTGAACTTGCGTGCCAGACGGTTGGCGATCAGCAGCAGCGCCAGATTGATCAGCGTATTGAAGAGGCCGATCGCGGCGGCGTACGAGTAGTTGGGCAGCGACGACGCCATCCCCATCTTGTACACATAGGTTGAGATCACCTCGGAGCGCTCGAGATTGAGCGGATTCTGCATGAGGAAGATCTTGTCGAAGAAGCCCAGATTCATCACCTGGCCGACCGCCAGGATGAAGGTAATGACGACCGTCGGCATGATGCCCGGCAGGTCGATGTGCAGCATCCGGCGGAACCGCGACGCCCCGTCGACGACGGCGGCCTCGTACAGCTCCTGGTCGATGCCGGCGAGCGCGGCGATGTAGATGATCGCATTAAAGCCTGCGCCCTGCCAGATGTTCGACCAGGCGTAGATCGTACTGAACCATTCGGGCTTGGTTATGAACATGACCGGATCGCCGCCGAGCATCCGGATGACGTTGTTGATTACGCCGTAGTCCTGCACCGACAGGAACTGTATGAGCATGCCGACGACGACCGTCACCGAGATAAAGTAGGGAGCGAAGGTCGACATCTGCACCCAGCGACGGAAACGTGTGCGTCTCGTATTGTTGAGCAGCAGCGCCAGCAGCACGAACAGCGGGAAGCCGGCGAGCAGCGTGTAGAAGCACACCTCAAAGGTATTAAGGATGATCTGCATCGCATCATAGCTGGTGAAGAACTTCTCGAAATACTTCAGTCCCGCCCAAGCGCTGCCGGTGATGCCGTCGACGGCGCGGAAATCCTTGAAGGCGATCTGCACGCCGTACATCGGCACGTACATAAAGAGAATTAGCCAGATCAGCGGCGGCAGGATCATCAGATACAGTTGGTAGTTGATGCGGGCTTCCTTGCGCCAGCCGCCCATCCAGCGCTGTCGCGGCGTTTTCCACGGCGCCAGTGCTTGTTCGCGTTTTGTGTGCATGGGCAAAACTCCTTTGCTATGTGTAACCGATTGCAACTTTGTCATGTGGAACTGATTACAATCGATGGGACTGACTGAACGTTACCATGGCAGCGGCGCTGCGGGATAGTGGAAGATTGCCGGATGGGCGTGACCGAAGGCGGTTCGGCGAGGTGGAATCTGCGTCGACAGGTTGAATTTGCGGAAGGGACGGGCGGGCCGCATTTTCCGATGCGACCGATGGACGGGCGCGGAGAATCTCTGCTTGTTTCGCCCCCAGTTGGAGGGCCTCCTTAAGCCGGGCAGGTTATTCAAAACGGCCGCCCTCAATATTAGATATTTAATTACAAGAAAACCGCCTTGGCAAAAAGGCGGTTCTTAACGAATCGTATCCCGTTTAGTTCATGGCATGACAGCAGCTTGTTCCATATTCGTCCCTCTAAACTTGGGTAGTAACTCATTGCCGTTGGTCGGCGCTGCCGCCCGTCGTCGACTGCTGGCGATAGACCGTGGGGCTAACGCCATAATATCGCTTGAACGCCTTGTAAAATGTATTGGGCGTGGCGTATCCGCACAGCCTGGAGATGTCCTGCACCGGCACCTCGGGATCGCCCAGCAGCGCCCTTGCTTCGTCCATGCGCAGCCGCTCCAGATGCTGGGTGAAGCTCTCGCCTAGCTGCTCCTTGAACAGCTGCGAGACGTACTTCTCCTTGATGCCTAGCTCCTCGGCGACGCGGGTCAGCGACAGATCGTCCTCCTGGTAGCGGGCCGCCATGAGCGTGATAATCTTCTCCTGCCAGTGATCCTTCTGCCCGCTCCGGCGCGAGCGGGCCAGCTCGGTCAGCTCCAGAAACAATGCCGTCCCCTGATCCAGCAAGGCCGCTGCCGACCGGTGCTCGACCAGCGTCTCCAGCTGACACTCAAGCCTAGCAGCCGTCTCTTTGTCCATCTCGATCGACTTGCGCAGCTTCGCGCCCGTCCCCTTCAACAGATAGGCGAGCTGCGTCGTCATCTTCCGCGATACTCGGACTATGTCCGTGTTGCGTTGACGCAGCTCCTCCAGGATCGCCTGCACCTCGGCGGCATCGCCGGCCTTCACTAGATGGATTAAGCGCATCTCCATGTCGGTAGGATAGTAGAAGTCCTGCCGCTTCTGGCGCAAGTCGGCATAATAGATGCTCTCTCCGTCCGCCGCCTGCTCCAGCGCCTCCAGCGCCTCGTCAAACGAGTTGCGAATGCGGATGAGCCGGTCGCACGCATTGCCGACGCCGAGCGCCAGCTCCAGACCGAGCGCCTCCTCCAGTCGGGCGGAGATGACCGCGCCTGCTGCCTCGAGCCGGTCACGAAAGGTGGCCGGCTGTCCTGTCGTCAGTCCGATCAGCAGCACTGTCCGCCGCTCATCGAGTGGATAAATCCCCATGCTGTAAGGCAGCTCCGACTCGCTGATCTCCTGCAACAGCACCCGCGCCAGCTCGAGCTGCCGGATCATGTCCGCCGTCAGCGGCTGCTCAGGCTCGAAGCTGCGCACCTCGGCAGCCACCACATGGAAAGCCTCGCCCGCCAAGTCAAGGCCCATATGGGCGCGGACCGTCTCGACCTCGCTCTCCTTGGAGAAGCCGCCGCGCAGCAATCTCTCCAGGAAGGTTGCCCGGGCGATCTCCGCCTGCCGGTCGAGGTCGCGCCGCAGCGCCTCTCGGTTCGCGAGCAGGTCGCCGATCGTACCGTCCAGATAACGCCAGGCAGAGACGGATCGGTCCGGGACCGTGGCTTGCTCGCCGAAGCCTGCGACCAGCTTGCGCATGATGCGGTGCACAGGGCGGCTGCTGCGATACGAGAGGAGGATCGCGATCGCAAGCCC
This sequence comes from Paenibacillus sp. MY03, assembly GCF_002165585.1. Classification (NCBI taxonomy): domain Bacteria; kingdom Bacillati; phylum Bacillota; class Bacilli; order Caryophanales; family Paenibacillaceae; genus Paenibacillus; species Paenibacillus sp. MY03. The sequence continues at coordinate 154,959 of NZ_MXQD01000011.1, forward strand.
GACGAGCAGGGTGACGAGCATCGTCGACAGATACAGATTACGCACAGGGGCCAACTGATCGGAGATGACCGATCGTGGCATTGTCGCCATGTAGGTCCACCCGTTGGCACTTGAGCGAGCATGCAGATCCAGCAGACGTGCGCCGCCCTCGACGCGCTCGGCATAGCCTCGGTCCGATGCCGGCAGCGCCGCCGGCTCGCTGCGCAAGTTCTCTTGGCCGAAGCCGGTTACGACCGTGCCGTCCGCCGCTACGACCTGCACCGCCCCTTTGCCCGGGTCGACCGCTCCCGCTAGCAGGGCCGACAGCTCGCGCGCATCGAGCAGCACCAATACCGCCCCCTTGTAGGTGTTCAAGGCACCAATCGGCACGGTTTGAACATAGGAGACGACGCGATACTCCCGCCCGCCGAGGACGAGACCGGACTCAGGGAAGTAGGCGGCATACTGATAATCCCGCAGCAGTTGCTCTCGCCAGTCGTCATAGGACAGGCCGCCGATTGAGATCACCTTGCCGTAGAAATCCTCCGCGCTGGCCGTCGTATGCACCGAGGAGATGAATGTCCCCTCATCCAGATAGACGATGACCTCGCGGATCAGTCGATTGCTGAGCTTGTACGTCGCCAGACGCTCCGAGATCTCCTTCATCGCGTAGTAGTCTTCGCCGCTATACGGCAGCTTGGAGCCGATCAACCGGCTCAGCTTGGCATCGAGCGCGATCTGTGTACTGACGCTTCGCACCTCGTTCAGCCGCACGTCCAGCAGCGCCATGCTCTGCTCCAGCCGATCAATGCCCGATTCGATGACGTCGCGCTTCTCCTTGTCGAAGGAACGGCTGTACACATAGCCGCCGATGCAGGAGGTCACCGCCAGCAGGATAAGGTAATGGATAATAAATTGCAGAAATACGCCGCGCATGCCGGGCATTGCCTTGCCGTTCATAGCCCCGTGTCCCCCTTCGAGCTCTTGATGAAGATTGTTCGTGCTTCCTATTGTAAGCATTTACATTTCTCTCGAGCATAAGCTGCTTCGCATTAGCGCTCTTTATAGACCCTTACTTTATCATGGAATCGGGCGTTTCCCTAGTGGATTTTGGACGGTTGAACATGACGCAAGCCAGATAAAGGGCGATGACCCGCCTGTGGGAACTCAGCGCCTGCTAGATAGATAAAAAAGGGAGCTACCAGAAGCTAACCGTCATTTTCGTTCCAGTTCTTATTGCAGGCAATAAATCAGGGCACCCCGATATGGAATGCCCTGAATTCATGAAATGACTTGTATTCTTGCTTCAACCGATAGACTGCTGCTCTTTTTCATATAACTGATACATATCCATACCCGTGTCCAGAGACTTGGCGTTTTGGAAAGCTTCCTTGACGCTTCGTTTGTTCTGAATGAGGTCGTAGAAAAACCTCAGAACAAACATGAGCGCGTCATTTCCGTCTGGATAATCATCTGGTCCGATATAGACTTCGCAACCACTGTCGAGAAATGCTTGTGCAGTCTCTCGTTCGCCCAATGAGCATCCGTTGCCGATTACTGTTTTCTCCGCCAGATTGGCAAAACGTCTGATCTCCTCCGGTCCAAAGTCACCCTTGGGTTCTCCGGTTTCATAGACACTTTCGTCCAGTTCCGGCATGATTAATCGGCCTTCATCGCCATGGAAGCAAAGAACGATCATATCCGTATTCGGATATAGGTCCTTACCGGATAAGATATCAATCAGATCATTCGGTCTGCCAATCCAATAAGCAAATACTCTTGCCCCGAAATATTCCAAGGTGCTTCGGATTGCTTGGACTTCCATATCGCAATCAGGTCCGCATACCAATGCTACGTTCATTACAGGTTTACTCATCTTCTTATTCCCTTTGCCACTCACATTTTTCGCCGTCGCACTACAATATTTCTATATATCCTTCTGTTCCATGCACGCGAATTCGTTGTCCATCCTGTATCAATTTGGTGGCATGATCCACTCCGACAACAGCTGGTAAGCCATATTCACGTGCGATCACTGCTCCATGGGTCATCAGTCCACCAACTTCGGTGACAAGTCCTTTTATGGATACAAATAATGGTGTCCAGCCAGGGTCTGTAAAGGAGGTAACTAATATATCTCCATCTTCCAGATCCGCTTCTTCCATATTTAAGATAACACGCGCTCGTCCCTCTATCACTCCGGATGAAACGGGCAAGCCTACAATCGCTTCGTCCGGGAGATTTTCTCGGTTGTACTTACCCATAATGATTTCACCGTCAGAGGTGATAACACGCGGGGGAGTTAGTTTTTCATATAATTTATACTCGTCTTTACGTTTGCTGATGATCTGGTAATCCAATTTATTTGTGCGTACAACTTCGCGAAGTTCTTCAAAAGCGAGATAGTATATGTCTTCTTTATCATGAAGAACTCCCGCTTGTACGAGTTGATCGGCTGCTTTCAATAAAGCCTGCTTATAAACGAAGTAGCGATTCACCATGCCGTATTTTGGATATTCACGATAACCAATGAAATTCCGAATGAGGTCGATCATTTGTTTTGTTTCTTTGGCTTTTTGTTCACCATCTTGGAGTTGTTTCAATCGATCTAATATCTCTTGTTCTTTTTTCAGAGCTTCCAGTCGCCCTTGTTCAAATTTCCGATTGCCTGAACCGGACTCAGATTCTTTTATGTGATTGAGAATCATGGGAATAAGAGTAGTTGGTTTTTCACACCAACGAGTTTTAGTGATATCGATTTCACCAGCACATCTCATGCCATATTTGTTGAGATAAGCCATTATGGTCTCTTGGGTTTCCCGTCCACCCTCAAACTTAACCAATTCATCCAAAAAGCTATCATCTTTTACATGCTGTAAATAATGAATGACTTCTGGAAAAGGACGAATCACATCTGCAACATCCAACAACTCCAGACCCATTTCCGAAGTAATATTGTTGGGTACAGATTGAGACAGCGTGTCTGCTACGTTTTTTTCACCTAACCACTTGTTCATTTTTTCATTGATCCATGTTGAAGCATCCATAGCGGCTATAATCACGCCCAAACCTTTGGGGTCAAATAAAATCTTCGTTAATTGCTGGATATCTTCTAGAATAAAATCAAATAAATCTGATCCTGATTTCGTTTGGATGTTATGTTTTAACTCTTCTATTGATGATTGACTACTCTTAATCAAATCAGAAACGATTGTCGGATCGTGTTCGATTTTTGCTTGATTACCTGAAGACGCCATACCATTATTGCTTTTCTTGGAACTTATTTCTTTTTTATCGTTTGATAATGCCTTTATAAAGTCTCCACGCTCTACAATGGTCATCAGTGCATCTTTTATGAGTGGATCGGATTTCCCCAAGGTGTTTAAATAAATTTCGCTTTCAGATGAAGACAATTGATTTGTTACATCAACAAACAATCTTCCTCCAGCTTTACGCATAGGGGCAGGAGTCGTCAGGAGGAAAAAAGACAGCCCCAATGGTTTCATGGGCTCGGTCATCATTTGTTGATGTCCGACAGATACATAAACGTGATTTTCTTGATCATTCGCTTCAGGGATCGGGTACAAAGTAGTGATTGGACGACTCTGGACAATATAAAATGTATCATCAACCAAACACCATTCGATATCTTGCGGGCCGCCAAAGTAAGCTTCGATCTGTCTTCCTATACGTGCCAGTTGCAAAATCTGCCGATCAGTAAGTGTTTGTATCTTTTGCTGATTGGGATTGATCTGCCGGGTTTCTGTTCCTCCGTCTTTTAGTCCATAGATAGCCAATTTCTTGGTTGCTATCATCTTATCGACGATTACTTCTTCCTTTACTTTATAACAATCGGCAGATACCAAGCCGGAGACCAGTGCTTCTCCAAGACCAAAACCGGCATCGATCGATAGCAACTTACGGTTAGAAGTAATCGGATCAGCTGTAAATAAAATACCTGAAGCCTGTGGCAGAACCATCCTTTGTACGATAACGGATAAATAAACTTGACTGTGGTCAAATCCGTTTTGCATCCGGTAAATTACCGCACGATCCGTAAATAGGGAAGCCCAACATTTGCGTAAATGTTCCAATATGGCTTCTACTCCGACAATATTTAAATACGTGTCGTGTTGACCAGCAAACGAGGCATGCGGTAAATCTTCGGCCGTCGCGCTAGAACGCACGGCATAAGCATGTTTATCGCCATACTGGGTGTGATAGTGAGCAACAGCTTTCACAACATCGGAAGGAATTTCTGCTTCCATAATGATTTGTCTAATCTTCCTGCTGATCTCAGCAATTAGATCTCGATCTCCTGCATTTAGCCGTGATAGTTGATCCAACAAGGATTGCAACGTTTCATTTTGTTTGATGGCTTTTTGATAAGCTTCTGTCGTAACACAAAACCCTTCAGGCACTTGTATTCCTTGAATTTTAGATAATTCCCTTAAATTTAACCCTTTTCCTCCAACGTGCGAAAGCTGCGTTTTCTCCATTTCCTGAAAACCGAGAACCAAAGAACTCAATCAACATCTCTCCTAACCATTAAATTTAGAAAAAACATTTGACAAGAGTTTGCCGGCATGGTATATTTAGAGTATACGATGCCATTCCTTTGCACATTTCTAAAGTGATTGTAATTTGATTATATCATCGTGCCTTGTTTATGTACAATAAAAAGAACCTGATCAAACGATCAGGTTCTTTTCTTTTTATTGATTTCCCCTCCGTTAAAGGTGCTCACCGGCTTGGAGGCCTACGAATAGGGTAGAAGGTTTGTTAAGTCCGACCAGCCGGGTCTATATAGATCCCTCCATAAACCTGATGAGGTAATCCTCGGGCTTGGCGAGGAAGTCGGAGAAGCTGCACAGATCCGCGTAAGTCTTGTGCTCCACGTCATAACAGCCCAGAACCTTGTTCTTCGGGTTCCATACCAGCTGCAGGTCGGAGTAATTGTCGATGTCGGCCGATAGTCGCAGCAGCTTTTGCCTGCCGACCTTCATCTCGATCGTATCGATCCATGCAAAAAAGTCGATATACCGAATGTCATAGTCGTTTGACGCCAGCTCCAGGCGTAGCTTGTCCCCTGTAAGAAAGTCGACCAGCTCGCCTGTTAGTTTATACGTTTTAAGCGCCAGCTTCTTGTTAGCGGCATTATGGAAATCAGCGGGCTCCAGCGATTTCAAATAGTCGGCCATGGCTGCCTGCTTATTGCTGACCGCGATCGTATACGGCCTCTCGCCGTCTTTCTCCGCTATCGTGACGTCCGCGCCTCGCTCCACCAGAAACTTGACCATGTCCATCGCTCCCATGCGCGCGGCCACGGTTAGCGGAGTCGCTTGATAAGGATAGACCATATCCGCTTTGTTGTAATTGATGTCCACGCCCTGGTCGAGCAGGTACGTTAGCGTCTTATAATCATGGTCCGACACGGCTTGACGCAAGACGGGACCGCCATGCGCCCGAATATCCAATCCCAGCTCATGAATAAGCGGAATATGGCTTTTGTTGCCATAGTAAGCCTGCGAATAAGCGCCCGACCCCGTGTGATTGGGCTTGTCCATCCTGGCACCGTGCGCCGCAAGGTAACGAACGACGTCCTCCTTGCCGTAACGAACGGCTCGCAGGAAAGCCGGGTTATGATGGACATTCAAGTTGACGCCATGTTCCACCAGCAGCTTTACGACCTCAAATTTCTGCGATACAAGCGCCAGATCGAGCGGGCTCAGCGTCGTGTGTTTGCTAAGGGCGATACCCTCTTCGATATTCCAGCCAGCCGTAATGGCAGCCTGTAGAGCGGGTATCTCTCCTTTGTAAATGTGCATCGCGATTTCCGGCAGTTGCTCGAATTTCCCGATATCTTTCAGGGCGATCATCCGTATCCCTCCTCCATTAAATTCCCAATCCGCTTATCTCCATTATAAGGATCGCTTATCCGTTGGGCTGTATGCCATCTTAACCATTTATCGTTATAATGGAGGAATGGATTTACGAGCGGCCAAGCTCTAGAAAGGAATATCCGCCATCATGACGAAAATGGAGACCAATCGAATGACCGAGCTAAGCGTTGCCCAGTGGCAGGAGCTGATCGCCAGCTGCGCCCGGGAAGCGGCGAGCAGCCCGTACGAAAGGAACTATGGAATCGAGGTGCGCTCCAAGGTGCGCCCCTTCATGTCGGAAATGACGCCCGAGGAGGCCTGGCTATTCGAGCTAAACGCCTTGCTATTCTTGCTTGGCAAGCAAGCGAACGGCCGCCAATTAAGCTACTCCACCCAAATGGCTGTATCCGAGACGGTTCATGCGCTCGAGAGTCACCTCCATAGCGGCTTGCTGCCGGAGGTTGCGGTCAAGCAACAGGGGCGACTGCTGGAGACGACCGCGTACATGCGCGAAACGGCGCTCGGGCGTGCATGGACTCCGCCCTTTTATCTGGATATTTACGCCGAGCTGTGGATTTCCCTCATTTCATCAAAGGCGGAAGGCCATCGTCTTCTCCAGGAGGAGTTGGTGCATCTGACCGAAGCCGTGGAGACGGTAAACGCTGCGCAGAACGGGGAATTGAGAAACCATGCAAGGTCGGCGGCAGACGTCGGCGCAACGTTTGGCAGTGGATCGAGCAAAGGTAATGGGCTCTTCCCGCTCGTCGCCCGCGCCTGGATGCACTTCTGGCTGGAAGAGGATCAACAGGCTTGGCGGCTGCTCGGAGCGGCGGAGCGGCATGGGCTAGAGCTTGAGCAGGTGTTCCGCTTTCTGCGCCTGCTGGAGGAGAGCGGCAATTGGACCCGGCTTGAAGCCTGGCTGAGCCATTGCGCGAACGAGCAAGTCGGGCGCAGCCCCCGCAGCCTTGGCGAATATGGACGCTACTGGGATGCCGTCGCCCGGGCATTGCCGGAGGCCGAGGAACGAATGTGGAGCGCGCTCGCGAGCCTGCCTCCCTACTGCAGCAGCCTGTACGTGGCGAAATTGATGCGCTATGGCCGTTGGCGGCAGTGGATCGATTATCAGCTTAGCCACGGCAGCGATCCGTTCGGCTTTCGAGCGAAGGATCTGCAGCCCATCGAGAAGGAGGCGCCGGAAGCGCTGCTGCCTTTCTACCACCAAGGCGTGGAGAGATACGTGCTGCAGAAAAACCGCGACGGCTACAAGCGGGCGGTCAAGCTGCTCAAACGGCTGGCCAAGCTGTACAAGAAGCTAAAGCGCGAGCAGCGGTGGGAGATGTACATCGAGACATTCGCGGGCCGGCATAGCAGGCTGCGGGCCCTCCAGGAAGAGCTGCGGAAAGGAGGGCTGATTCCATGACATCAGCTACTTTAAACCTGGATACCCTCGCGGTTCGGATGATGCTGACGTCGCACGGCGACGCGTTGTTCTTCGCTGACCCGGATTCGCTTCGGGAGTGGACCGGACTTGAGCTTAAGCATCGCCTGTTCGCCTGGCACGAGCCGTCCTTCTACGGCACCGAGCTGGAGGTCGTCAAAGTCGGGGAGCTCGAGGCCGTCGTGCTTCCCGCCGAAGAGGTCATCTCCTTCTTCGCTTCGAGGCCGCTCTTGGCGCATATCGAGTGGAAATGGGAGGACGATGCCGCGCGCTTGGCATCATTGGCTCCATTGCTGGGCGAGTGCCTGGAGAAGGGATTGTACGCCCCCGACCTGGCGGCTTACCGCAGCGGCTCGCTGCACTGGAGTTGGGATGCGGCGGCGGCCCTCGCAACCTTCGGACAGGCTCGCCGCGACGAGCTGGATCTGGAGCGCGCTGGCTGGAATGATGAGGCGCGCGCCGGGCTGAAGGCAGCCTTCTCGGCGGCCGTCACGTGCCGTTACTACGGCACGGAGGCGGACGAGGCGGAGCTGCGCCGGGAGTTTCCGGCTCTGTTCGCGCGAGGGCAAGCGAGTGCCGCGACGGCGGGGCTCGATGCCGAGTCCTGGCTCGTGCAGATCGGCTGGAAAGCGGATGTCGCGCCTTTCCGCCCCCTGCTGCAGCTAATCGAGCCGTGGGAGGGCGACGAGCACCCCCGCTGGCGGCTGCGGTTTGTGCTGCAGGACAAGAGCGATCCCGCTACGCTTCGAAGAGTGCGGCTCGGCGACGGCGGCGAGGCGACCGGCAAGTGGCCCGACGCGTGGGCGGAAGCCATCCGCAGCCGCTCGGCCGGTTGGCTGAAACGGCTGCGGGCCAGCCTTCCGCACGATCGGCTGTCGCGCGGCGAGGACGTGCTCGGCAAGCCGCTTGACGACGAGGCGGCCTGGCGGTTCCTCAACACAGACAGCCGCCAACTGCTCGAAGCCGGCTGGCAGGTTCTGCTTCCCGCATGGTGGGAAGCGGCCAGCCGCAAGAAGCCGCGGCTGCGCGCGGCGGTGCAGTCGGAGGACGAATCCAAGAAGCGCGGCCGCGGCAAGTCGCTATTCGGACTGGAAGCGATTCTGAACTTCGACTGGCGCATCTCCATCGGCGACGCCGACCTGAACGAGCAGGAGTTCGACGAGCTGCTCGCGCGAGGGGAGCGTCTCGTGAAGTTCCGGGACCGCTGGATCGTGCTCGACCCGGCGTTGATCGCCCAAATCCGCCGCATGATGGAAGGCATGGACAAGAGCCAGGGGCTGAGCTTCCAGGATGTGCTGCAATTGCATCTGCTCTCGCAGGGCGAGGCGGACGGCGACGCGGATGGCGGGGCGTCGGACGCTGGTGCAGAGACTTCCACGGCCGATGCGGCCCGCGTTGAGCTCGAAGTTGAGCTCAACGCGCATTTGACCGGGCTGATGGCCAAGATCAACCAGCAGAGCGAATGGCCTCGACTCGATCCGCCGGCCGGTCTTCGTGCCGAGCTTCGCAGCTACCAGCAGGATGGGTTCGCCTGGCTGGCTTTTCTCCGCCGCTTCGGGCTCGGGGCCTGTCTCGCGGACGACATGGGCCTCGGCAAGACGGTCCAGCTGATCACCTACCTGCTCCACGCCAAGGAGCAAGCGGACGAGGGAATGCGGCTCCCTTCGCTGATCGTCTGTCCCACGTCGGTGCTCGGCAACTGGCAGAAGGAAATCTCACGCTTCGCCCCGTCCCTGCGGGTAGCGATGCATTACGGCTCCGGGCGAAAGAGCGGCGACGCGTTTCGGCAAGAGGCCCGCAGCGTTGACGTCGTGCTGACCTCCTTTGCTACCGCCTCGCTCGACCAGGAGACGCTGTCCGGGTTCCAATGGGGCGCCGTCTGTTTGGACGAGGCCCAGAATATCAAAAACGCCGGGACCAGGCAGGCCATGGCGGTCAAGAGCTTTCCCGCGCTCCATCGCATCGCGCTCACCGGGACGCCGATCGAGAACCGGCTGGCGGAGCTATGGTCGATCTACGATTTTATCGTGCCCACCTACCTCGGGACCGCCAAGGCGTTCCAGGACCGGTTCGCGGGCCCGATCGAGCGCGAACAGGACGGGCGTCGCACGGCGGAGCTGAAGAAGCTCGTAAAACCTTTTATGCTGCGACGCAAGAAAAAGGATCCCGCCATCCAGCTCGACCTGCCGGACAAAAACGAGATGAAGACGTATGTTCCGCTGACGTCCGAGCAAGCTGCCCTGTACGACAATTGCGTCAAGGAGCTGCTCGAGAAGCTGAAGAAGCTCGACGGCATTCAGCGCAAAGGCGCGATTCTCGGAGCGCTGACGCGGCTCAAGCAGGCATGTGACCATCCGGCTCTATTGGATGAGGATACGGGACCGGAGCCGGAGGATGGCCCGCTACAGACGGAGGCGATCGTCGCCCGCTCCTCCAAGCTCGAGAGGCTGTTGGCGATGGTCAAGGAGCTGCGCGAGTCGGACGAGCGCTGCCTTATCTTTACGCAGTACATCGGCATGGGCAAGATGATCCAGGATGTTCTGCAGCGCGAGCTGGGCGAGCCCGTGCTGTACCTGAACGGCAGTACGCCGAAGGTGCAGCGCGACCGGATGGTCGAACGGTTTCAGTCCCGCGACCTTCCGCCGTCCGAGCAGCCGAACGTGTTCATCCTCTCCCTCAAAGCGGGCGGCGTCGGGCTTAATTTGACCGCGGCGAACCACGTCTTCCACTTCGATCGCTGGTGGAATCCGGCCGTCGAGAACCAGGCGACCGACCGCGCCTACCGGATGGGCCAGACGCGCGACGTGCAGGTGCATAAATTCATCTCGCTCGGCACCCTCGAGGAGCGCATCGACGAGATGCTGGAGAACAAGCAACAGCTAAGCGACAACGTCATCTCCAGCTCGGAGGGCTGGATTACCGAGCTTTCGACGGATGCGCTGCGGGAGCTGTTCTCGCTGCGGCGGGACTGGCCGCGCGATTGAGCGGGATTCGCCCAATCTTCGGTCGCCTTCACCTTCAAGCGGATAGATATTGATAAATTGGGTGCCATTGGGCATGCTACTTTATTGGAATCATGATCTGGAAGCTTGGAGGGATACGTATGGCGCGGATTCAAACAGCTTTGAAGAATATGGGAATGAACAAGATCAGTTTCATATATGTCAATGATATTCGCGGTATTGTCCGGAATTGGGCCGCTCTTGTCATCGTCTTGGGGCTTGCCGTCCTGCCTTCTCTTTATGCCTGGTTTAACATTGAGGCATCATGGGATCCATACGGACGCACGGGTGAACTTAAAGTAGCCGTGGTCAACAAGGACAAGAGCGCGACGCTGCGCGGAACGCCGATTAACATCGGGGAAGAAATCATCGCTTCGCTGCAACGAAACCGCGCAATCGGCTGGGTATTCACGGACGAGAGGCAAGCCCTTCAAGGGGTGGAACATGGAAGGTACTACGCCAGCATTACCATACCGGAGAACTTTTCCGCTCGTATTTCCACCGTGCTGTCGGACAACCCTGAGAAAGCCGTACTTGTCTACACCGTCAACGAGAAGATCAACGCGATTGCACCGAAAATAACCGCCCAAGGTGCAAAAGGCATTATTAATGAAGTCAATCATCAGTTCACCAAGACCGCTTCCGATATCATATTCCGGATATTCAACGAACTCGGGATCGGGCTTGAGAGCAACCTGCCGGACATCGTCAAGATTCGCGATGCCGTCTTTAGCCTGGAATCGATCATTCCGGAGCTGAATCAAACCGTAGACATCATCGCGCGGGATGCATCCATTGCCAATGAACGGATACGCAAGCTGCAAAGCAATCTGCCGATCGTGACGGAGCTCGCGAAGGAAGGAGCAGACTTTGCCCAACGCTTGGGCGAATTCCTTGACCACAGCTCGGCTGTTATGGATGAAGCGGCGCCCGCTATCAAGCTGCAGCTTGCCTTGCTGCAACAAACGGCGAATGCCGCGGCATCGCTGACGGATATCCTTCGGAACGACCATTCGGACCTGGAGCAGGCGAATCAAACATTAACCGATCTTTCCCAACGCCTGACCGCCGCTTCCGATCGAGTAGGCAAGCTAATATCCTTGTTCGAACGGCTCGCCCCATTCAGTAATGGCAGCATGCCCTTGCCGGTAACGGATAAATTGCGGGAGATCGAGAATCGCTTCAATCAGCAACGAAAATTAGTCGATGGGATCGCGAAGGCCATCGACCAAGGCGCGCAGCCTGCCGATAAACTGATCGACGAATTGAACAGGATAGCGGGTGAGACTTCCGACGCTCTCGGAAGCATCCTTGACCGTTATGATGAAGAAACAACGCCGAGCATAAGCCAGGCCATCGATCATGCGAAACAAAACGTTGCCAAGACTCGAACCCTGCTGGCGGATGCGAACGAAGCGCTTCCCGATGTCGAGCGGATGGTTGCCGATGCAGCCAAGCTTCTGGACGTCGGCGAACAGAAGTTTGCCGATCTGAAGCAAGAGCTGCCCGAAGCCGAGAACAAGGTAGGAAAGCTGGCGGACCGGATCCGGGAGCTTGAAAAGATGGGGAGCTTGGACGAGCTTATTGATCTTCTAAAAAACAACAACTCGCTGTTGAGCGACTTTTTTGCCAACCCTATCGTTTTAGAGGAAAAGACGCTGTTTCCGATTCCCAATTACGGCTCGGCTATGTCGCCCTTCTTCACTACGCTTTCCTTATGGGTTGGAGCGTTGTTGCTCGTCTCTCTGCTCACGGTCGAAATCCATCATCCCGATGTACCTTATCGCAGCTATCAGGTTTACTTCGGCCGCTTTCTGAGCTTTCTTACGATAGCTCTATTACAGTCTTTGCTGGTCACGCTTGGGGATATGTGGCTGCTCCGAACATACGTCTTGGATAAGCTATGGTTTATCGTATTCGGTTTGTTGTTGAGCGCCGTGTTCATGTTGATCGTATATACGCTCATCTCGGTATTCGGGAATGTCGGCAAGGCCATGTCGATCGTACTGTTAGTCCTGCAATTGGCCGGTTCCGGCGGGACATTCCCGATCGAGGTGACTCCCGCCTTTTTTCAGGCCATACATCCGTTCCTGCCGTTTACCTATGGGATAAGCATGATGAGGGAAGCAGTCGGCGGGATCCTGTGGGACATCGTCCGCCGGGATTTGCTGGCAATGGCCGCTTTTGCCGCAACTGCGCTGTTCATCGGGCTTGCTTTGAAGAATTCCATCAATCGTATGTCCGCCCGTTTCGTACGAAAGGCGCGGGAGAGCAAGCTCATTCATTAACGCGTCGTCCACAAGCGCTATTCGAAAGCCAAGGTCATCTATCTTGAACTCAGGCATGCTTTTCCTTCTAACCGTTGAACCGCAATTGTTCTCAACCTCAGCCCAACTGCCTCCTCGGAAGACCCTGTAGTTCCCATATCGGTTAGGATCATATAAATCCCAGCACCATTCCCAAACATTCCCGATCATATCGTAAAGGCCCCAGGGGTTGGGAAGCCGCTTTCCGACTTGTTGAGCTGATCCATTGGCGTTTTCTTGATACCATGCGATCTGATCAATTGATGCATATCGATACCCGGTGGTCCCCGCTTTACATGCATATTGCCATTCAGCGTCTGATAGCAGTCGAAAACCGTTCGCCTTGTTGTTATATATTGTGTTCTCGCTTTCTCCGGCGATTGTGTAGCATTCATTCCTGCCAAACCTTCTGGACAATTCGTTGCAAAAGACAAGCGAGTCTATCCACGAAACTTCCGTAACGGGGAGGTTGCGCACGTTCGGTTCTACTTCTACTCCGTGCAATACAAAATGATACATATGTTGTGTTACCGGATACTTCATGACAAAGAAAGGTTCGATCGTTTCCGTCCATGTAACAACCTTTCTTTCGCGTCCGTTGCCAGGGTCTGCTAAAGTGTAATCCGAACTAAGCCATTTATTCGTATTTATATAATCGCGTAGTTCAACGGATCCGCCCTCTATTGGCACCATCATATTCATGATGTCTCTTAGAAAACGCTCTTTGTCATTTCCGTACTTTTCGATCATGTTATTCAACCCCTTTGTCTAGCCACTGAGGAGAATTATCTCATAGCGATGGCTCATTTAGAAGGGGTCCGAAGGTTCGTCGCTTAGTGCCTGTGCTCTTTATCCTTCATTCGCGACGCTCTCATTTGTGGGTGAGCTATTCCAATTCTTTTGCGAACAATACACGATCTTGCCCTTTTCCATCATAGTCAGCCGTAAACTGCGTACCGCCAATCTCGTTGTTTCCTTTCTCAATCCTGAATCCCATACGTATGTGAAAAGAGATTGAGGTTTCGTTTACAGGTGATGTGACGCAACGAACAACTTTGCATCCCTTCTCATAAGCCGTTGCGAAAAAATTCCGATACAGGCTTTTGGCAACGCCATTTTCCCTGTATTCCGGATGCACACCAATGAAGTGTACGTATGCTTCAGTCGGATAAGTTTGCGAGACAAACCCGATAAGGAAGCCCCTCATTTGACCGTCGCTTTCAGCTACAAAACTTGTATCCCGAAAATGTTGGAAGAATAATTTGGGCAGCATGTCAGCCATATGCCGACCGCCCCACCAATCATCGATAACGGATATCACAGGTATATAATCGGATTCAAGTACTTGTCTTATATTCATAAATGAAACCCCTTTTTCAAAACCCGCAAATTCTTGAGCCCCTTCGCGTTGGCAGAAAAGAACATGACTTAGTCGCCAGATCTAAAAGCGAGGATCCAGTTCCATTCCCCATCTTTTTTTTCGGTTATGACCCCATTTTCAATGTCATTCATTAATTCACCAATCCAGTTCCGTTCAGCTTCAAGCAAAGCGAGCGAATATTCCTGTTCAATAACGAACAGCCGATCGATTCCCATGGATCGGGTCGTCTCCATCGAAGAACGAGTATCCTGAATTTGATAACTGAGTGCTGCGGTTCTTTCCGTTAGAAGTTTCAACACTTCTCTTGGCGTCAAATGAGCCAGAAAAGAAAGTCCCGCCGCAAATTGCGGATATTCTTTCGCAGGCAACCGCAATAATGAGCTTAGCCAATCGAAAAACTCCGCTTTTCCTGCCTCCGTAGGGCCATAGATCGTCCGTTCGGGATGCCTCCCCTCCTTTTCCGTGCCAACCTCTTGGATCAGCCTGTTTTTCAATAAGACGTCGATGACTGCATAAAGCGAACCCGTGTTCAATTTGATGCTGTCCGAAAGCCCGCGCTGCCGCATCGTAACCCCGATTTCATAAGGATGCATCGGCCGTTCGTGCAGTATAGACAAGATAGCCAGCGCCAGCAAATTGCTTCGTTTGGGTTTAGGCAAGCGGCTCCCACCTTTCTTATTCCGTTTGTTTACTATTATAGCCCACTTGTTGATGCCCGCATAAGATGCCGACATGATCTCCGAACTCAGAGAGTGACCTTATCGCTCCAATCGACCTTGTAATCGTACATCCAGCTATGCGAATCTTTATTGGCTGATTTCAGAAACATGGGCAGCATTAGATCCCGGAAGAACACCTGGACCGGATTAGTTGCATGCTTGCGCTGTCCGATGCTTCTCGAATAATGCACAATCCGTTCCACCCTTTCGCGGCGCAGGTCCTTGAACTTGGTGAATGCCTGTTCCATATTCGGAATATCGCGCACGCATTGCGCCAGGACGATTGCATCTTCAAGCGCAAGCGATGCGCCCTGTCCGGCGTTGGGAGATGTTGCATGAACGGCGTCGCCCAGCAGCACGACGGACCTATTGTGCCAGACCGGCAGCGGCGGCATATCGTATATCGGGTAGACGCCGATTTCCTCCTTAGTCGCACGCACGATTTCCGGGAGCGGCGGGATGTCGTTGGCATACAGACCGTCGATGCGCTTGCGCCACTCTGCTTGCGAGATGCTTTGCAGATCCCTGCGGGTCGGCGTTCCTGGGTAATCTATATTGCCGAACCAGTAAACCTCTCCGTCGTTTCTGACGGTATATCCGAAGAATGCGCGTTTACCGAATACCATCGTTTGGATCCCATGCTCGTTAGGAATGTTCGCGCCCCGCAGAAATCCGCCGAAGCTAATTAGTCCGGTATAAGAGGGTTCGGGCGCATCCGGAATAACCAGCCTTCGTGTACGGGAATGAATGCCGTCGCAGCCGACCATGAAATCTCCCGAAGCGGACGTACCGTCCTCGAAGAAAGCGGTCACTATACCTTTCTCCTCCGTGTCAACTTTCTCCAGCTTCTTTCCGAATACAATCGGGATACCCTGACGCAACGCTTCTTCTCGAAGCACGCCATGCAGAATTCCCCGCTTCACCGTGTAACCTTGCGGTTCCCCAGACGTTCGGCCAATGTTACCTAGCGGCTTGCCCTTCCCGCTTACCATCTTCATCGCACGCATCGGTATGCCTGCTTGCCGGATTTCATCGTCGATTCCCAGTTCCTTCAACACGCGAAGACCGTTGCGCGCCAGATTGAGGAACAAGCCTGCATACTCGTCCTTTTGATTGTCCGCTTCGTAAATAACCGGATCGATTCCCGCTCTCTTTAGAAAAAGAGCTGTTGCGGGTCCCGCAATTCCACAACCGATAATCAGCGCTTGACGACGCTTATGGTTTTGATTTTCCATCCGTCAACATCCTTTCAGTCTATTCAATTTCTATTAGTTTATTTAGACTATATTATTTCGACTAAACTTAGTCAACTATTATTTCAACAACGTTTGCATTCTCGCGTATGTTTATGGATACAAAGAAAAGCCCAGACCGTGTGAGGTCGGGCTTCAACTTGCAGGTAAATGCGGCTCTAAACCTAATTCACTGTCGGCGCTATACGGTCACCTTGAATTTTAGGCCTTCTATTCGTCGCGCTGGGCTGGCTCGATTCCGGAAAGTTCCTTTAACACTTTATATATAAAACGAATGCTTGGACCCGAATAACCAACTTTATTGAAACTGCCGATTACATGAAGATCCAGTGCCGGATTATACAGCATAAATGATCCCGTTGAGCCTAAATGCCCCCAAACATTATACTTTGGCATAAAAGCGACCATTCGAACTCTCATCAGACCATACCCGTAATCCATACCCACCCGTATTTTTCTCCACTTTATCATTTGTTGGAGGGATTGTTCGGAAATGAGACGATTGGCTGTGAGAGCCATCATAAACCTTAATAAATCCTCGGAAGTGCTAACCATTTGGCCGGCTGCGTAATTGCTGGAGAAGCTTCGGTAATCCTCAATATTGATTTCTTTTCCCAAGCAATTAACATGGGCTATAGGCAAATCGCATTTCTCTGCCGGTTGCGAGAATTGGGATAAATAGGAGTTTTTCATACTAAGCCTATCAAAAATATACTCATGAAGCACTTCGTGGTAAGGTTTCGACGCTATTTTTTCGATAATCAGCCCTAAGAGGTTAAAGCCCGTGTTCGTATAACGGAGGCCCTTTCCAGGCGCAAACCGGGATTTGAGATATTGTTTTGACCACTCGATGGTGTCCGATGGTGTCCACATGCGATTAGGATCATGAAGCAAAACCTCGATAAATCTGCCGTGTTTCGTCTTATCCTCATAATAATCCGGCAAGCCCGAAGTATTGCTGATAAGATGTTCAATACGAATCTCACCGGAATAATTCCTGCCTTTATAGAGATGTAAGTTTGTTAATACACTTTCGGGAAGATGCTTCGAGATAAGGTCGGCATAACTCAACTTGCCTTCTTCGACGAACATGGCGATGATGACAGCAGTAAACGTTTTCCCAATGCTAGCCGCATGATAGGGCTGTTCTGGGCCTGCGCTCCTCTCGCCCGTTTGACCACAAGCCATATTCCAATGAATGTTCAGTTTG
Organism: Paenibacillus sp. MY03; assembly: GCF_002165585.1. Classification (NCBI taxonomy): domain Bacteria; kingdom Bacillati; phylum Bacillota; class Bacilli; order Caryophanales; family Paenibacillaceae; genus Paenibacillus; species Paenibacillus sp. MY03. The sequence continues at coordinate 172,129 of NZ_MXQD01000011.1, forward strand.
TCTGAGTGTAGGAGTAAATACCCATTATGGAGGTTGGAATCGGAATTCATCATTTCTCTGAACGTAGAATCAATTCGTTTCTGGGCTCTTTCTTTAGTTCCCATCATCATCAACCTTTCAGGCGTTTAATTGATCCATGAAATCAAACTATTCATCACCAAGTCCCGAAACAAAACGGGATACTCCGCCGCAAATTGCAGACTAGCCAGCCCTATATCTTGAAAAGAATGCCAAAGAAAACACACAGGCTATCGGCCTGTGCATTTGTAATCGAAAAAGACCCGTCCATGACCTTCAATGACAACACCTTCGGATCCGGGATATTTACCATCTGTTTTTTGTGTTGGGATGTAGACGGTTAGAGCCGTCCCCTGATCTTCACAACGGTAGAACTCATGTGCTTCCAATTGCAGTCTTCCCCCCTTAGGATGCACGATCTCAACCGCTCCTGTAAGCTCGCAACGTACGTCGTGATCGATCCACCATTCCCTAAATTCCGCACTTTGTTCTGACAGCGCGGCAATAAATTCGCCGTACCACGGGTCCCCCATATTTCGGGCGTAATAGGTGCGGAATTGCGCCAACAGATTTTTAGCCACACGCTCCCAATGGACGTACATAAGACGAATCTCCTTCATTGTAAACATCCGCCAAATCATATTATTGCAGTACTTCTCTCCACTACTGAAACTACCGATGACAAGGGGAGCCACCCGGTTCCAGGCGAGTATGTTCCACCTTTGATCTGAGATAAAAGCGGGAAAATCGGCAAATTGATCCACGATAATTTGAAAAGACGGAGGAGCCGCGGTACCGGGATTAAGAACTGGGAGAAGTGGGGGGCGCTGATTCGCTAATGTATACAGATAAATTCGTTCGTCCCTATCGAGTTTGAAAGTTCGTACTAAACTTTCGAGGATCTGTTCGGATACCCGGATATCGCGGCCTTGTTCAAGCGCCGTGTACCACGGCAAGGAAATGCCGGACAGGACGGCAACTTCCTCTCTGCGCAATCCTGACGTCCGACGCTTTGGACCCACGTAGTTCAATCCCACATCTTGCGGAGATATCCGGAGACGGTGGGTCTTGAGAAATTTCGCCAACTCTTTATGGCGTTGTTCGTCGTTCATTCTAACCGCCTCCCCTAACTGATAGAAATTATATTAGATTACCGACTATTACTATAGATAATATTACTATAAATGCTAGTCTTTTTCATTCCCTCCCCAAGGCATATACTGAGTTCGAAACCGAATCTATTTGGAAGGATTGAGCATGGAATGACAACTGTTCTTTATATTACCGCACATCCGCAAAACGGGTCAGAATCGTACTCCATATCGGCTGGAGAAGCGTTTATCGATGAATATCGGATAGTCAATCCCGGGTGTGAGATCATTCACTTGGATTTATATAAAGCCGACGTCCCGTCGCTGGATGCGGATATTATAAACGGGAGGAGCAGGTTGAACGAGGGGGTGGAACTAGAGCAGTTGCCGGAGATCGAACGAAGCAAAATCGTCCGCTTGGACAAGTTAATCAGCCAATTTATTCAAGCGGACAAATACATTTTTGTAAACCCGATGTGGAATTTCTCATATCCGCCAGTTATGAAAGCCTACATCGACGCCATAACGGTGGCGGGCAAAACGTTCTCATACACAAAAAACGGTCCAATCGGATTACTTCAAAATAAGAAAGTGCTGCATATCCAAGCGAGCGGTTGGGTCTATTCGGAGGGCCCGGACGTCGAGGAAGAAATGAGCCATCGTCATCTGAAATCAATCATGCGTTTTATCGGCATAACCGATTTGCATGCATTATTTATTGAGGGGCATGACCAATATCGCGACAGGGCTAGAGCAATAAAAGCGGAAGGTTTAAAGCGTGCACGCGAACTTGCGGCTACATTCTAGAGATCATCATATCGTGCTGGAAATAATACCGACCTTCCAAGTAAAAAAAGCAGCCACTCGCCATCGAGCGGCTGCTTTAATCATTATTCAAATGAGCCAAACAGCTCACGCAAGTAATCTCTACGCCCATGCAAAATACGGTGGATGACTATTGTTTCATTCATAATCCTGTAAAATATCAGATACGGATTTACTACAATAAATCGATATCCTCGTTGAATAAGGGAATATTCGTCGTCCGATAATACAGAACCTTTATTGGGGAAATCCGCCAAGCTTGAAATACTATAGTTTAATTTATTCAGCATATCCCCCGCCATATCAACATTATCTTGTGAAATATACGAAAAAATCTCGTCCATATCATCAACTGCTGCCGGAGTATATTTGATCTTATTCTTTTGCGGCATCGATCTTCCTCCGCATTCTTTCCATTACCTGATCATGATCAAGTAATTCTGAACCTTCGGCAATCTGCTTTTCCGCTACTAAAAGCTTAGACTGCAACTTGATGCGAGCCTCCATTCGCCGATATGTCTCATGACTCATTACAACTAAATCCGCTTCTCCATTACGTGTCAAAATCACTGGCTCATCCATTTCATGGCAATATTTCGAAAATCCGTTGTAATCATGTCGAATTGTTGTTGAGGGTTTGATATTCATTATTAACAACCCCTTCCCGAATGACATTATTCTGACTACATTATATCATTAAAAAGACACTTACTGCTATCTTTCGCTTTGCCACTATTTGCGATACGGTTTAACTTAACGTGCCCTACTTATTTATAATTTCCCAGTTTTGTTCGGCAATCTTTCCCCCAAATAACTGAAGGAGCGCAGACTCGATAAACGCAAAGCTAACCATGTATTTCTGGGGAAATTCGCAGGCTTGACCGCCTACCGTAATTTCAACAAACTCGTCTTCTTCCTCCAACGGACCGAGAAGGTTATGAATCGCAGAGTCGGTCTCCACAGTAACAATGAACTCGTGACCTCCGCCGCCGATCATAATCATGTTCCCCTCGTAGCTAATCGTGACGAGACTTCGTGTAAAGCCATCCATCCGCCGGATGATGTCCAGGCACGTTTCAAGCGATGCATGGAAATGCTCAATCGTATTCGCCACAGCCCCATTCCGCTGTTCCTCGTAAACAGTAATCACCGGTCAACACTCCTTAATCAGTAATCGCGAGCCGCATCGAACCAGCGTTGGGCCATCTCCTCTGTTAGGGGCTGCCCAATTTGATGATCGGACTGGCTTAGTTGCCATACGGCTTCGCCAAGATCCTCTCTCTCGGTGGTTTCGATGCCTTTGAGGGTGTTAAAGCGAACGGTGAAGGCGGTAATGGCCGCCTCGGCCTCGGCAAAGCTGCGGGCTTGTGCCAAAGCTGCCTTTGCATCGTCATAAGCTTCGTTAGCCAGCTTGGCCGGACGTTTGGGCCAGGATGAGAACGGGCGGCCATATTCGGTCGTCCACCACTCCGGTTTTCGTAATTTGCTTATTGAAGTATAGCCGGTCCAAGGACGAGTATTGGCGCGTGTTTTCAGTTGCTGTTTTAAGCGCTTGCCCGCGGTCTCTTCCACATTGTAGGCGATAAATCTGTCAAGCAACGGCCACGTATCCAAGGAGGGCAAGTCCTCCAAATCAGGCATAAAGCGCAGCTCCAGATTCGTTAACCCGGCATGTCGGGCCAACAAGTGCATGTCGCAAAAGTTCCCCCATAAACTCAGTGAGTTAAGGTTCGGGAAACGGTCAAGGCATTCCAGCGAGATGGGCTGTCCCAGAGGCGTGCTTTGCAGGGTCAGGCTCTCCACTTGGTGCAATTCACCCAGGTCGGGCAGCATGAAAGGAGGATCATTCCTGCGGCGGCCGGTTTGCGGCGCTAGCGTCAGGGAAAACGGCATTTCGCCAGTGGCCAATAAGCGTGACAGATCTCCGGACACGTTCAGGCGGAAGGGATTTTTCGGAAGCTTCAGGCTCAGGCGACCTTCGGACTGCTCCAGCTCGATATGCAAGCTATGCAAAATGGACGGGCTGGCGTCCACCGCCTTATCGGCAGATAGGATCGGAACCCACGTCATCTCCTCAATGGGACGTTTCTGCGCCCAATCAAAGAAGCCTTCGTCGCTGCCTGCATAGTACAGAAATCGTGGCCAGGGCGAGCCCGCCGGAGTGGCAAAAGCATCGAATACGGTCCAATCGATGCGCGCGCCTTGTTCGACGTGAAGCTCCGCCTTTTTCCCCAATTGCGACGGTCCGATGGATAGACTGCCTACACCGGGCCGCCTAACGAGAGTGTGGCTGCGGGGGCCTATCAGGTCGATAGAATAACGACCATCTTCCTTAACAGAACCAGCGGAAGGCCGGGCCTGGTTATCATTTGGCATTGCTGTCATCCTCTCTTCTATCTACTCCTCATTCATTCTTATTTATGAGCGCTCGTCAATCAGCCGTTCTAGAAACTCCGCAAACGTTGAAGCATACGTGTCGATCAAATCATTCATGAGATCATAACACATGATCGGAAATTCACCCTGTGCATCTCTAGCCGATGTATCAAAATAATAAAGCTCGTCGCTATCCGGAACGAACACGTCCAATCTGTGGGGAAACCGGCTTACCAACCATTCCTCGGCTTTATTCAGTCTGTGTATATATAGAAGGTCGCCGTCGTATTCATCCCGGTATTCCGGAGGAGCGATCGTTAAAATCTCCCCGCCATTCAACCGGGCATTACCGTAATGAGCCAACCACCAGCGATAAGATGGCGGCAGGCGGAACCCCAATTCCTCTTCGACTTCGACTATCCAGCTCTCTTCCGCGCCACGACCGGGAAACCATTTTAACGCGGATGTCGTTTTCAGTTTTTCTGCCAAACGCTCATACATGGGTTCGATTCTCTCCCTCTATACTTGTTTGATATTGGTTCGATCATTTGCCTCTTTTATAGGCATTAGCCAATTGGACGAGATACCAGACAGCCGCACCCACAAGGGCAGTTAAGGCAAGATTTATGCAGCCGAACACGATCAGCGACGTCGCTTTGCCGGGGCCGATACGGAAAGCGGCCGCAAGCTGGAAGACGGCGGGCAGAAGAAACGCCAGCCAAGAGACGGTTATAAGCTTTTCTGTTTTGAAGCTCCACCATACAGCCGAACATGATGCAACGAGTAATACCCAAGTACAGATGAACTTTAATGCAAACATGATTTCGGCCCTCCTCCATTTCCCTTCCTGCATACATAAGTTCAAGTCAACTGAAATCCCAATTTCAATAAAGATTGTTGTATTTCCTCGTCTACTTTGCTTTTGGACGTCGCGAATTCGACTGTTGATAAAGAACTTGGCAGGGGCTGATGGATAAAGCCGTCGAAATCGACTGCCGTTTTGGAGATGCGAAGCTTTCGAAGAGACGTCAATTGCTTCAGTCCCGTCACATGGGTCAAACCTTTGCAATTGGAAATGGAGAGCTCCTCCAACGCTTTCATCTCCCGGTCAAAGGCGATTTCATTCAGTTGAATCTGGTCCTCGACGACAAGTCTCGTGATGGATCGGAAGTTCGCAATGTTGGACAAGTCATGGAAACCGCGGACTCTGCATATCTCCAGGTCGTCGATGTCATTTTCCTCGATTTCCCGGATATGCTCCCGGCCCCCTAACAAGATGCGAAGATGCTTCAGCTTCCTCAACCGGTTAACAAAATGAAACGGCAGTTTGCCGATGGAATGCAGCGCGAGATAGTTTAATTTCTCCAGCTCGCCTACCGCATCGAGATTTTTTACTTTGCCTCCGACATGCAAGTGCTCCAATTGCGTATAAGCTTTAAAATGTTGTAGATTGAGCGTTTTTTTATCCGACATAATCGTTAGCTCTGTTAGAGATCGCAGCGTTTCGATGTCCAAAATATCCGAATTTTCCAACTCGTATATCCCCACGTGCAAGTTGCGCAAGTGCTCCAGCTTGGCCAATGCTTCCGTGTTATGCGCATTGGCGAGACTATTGATATTCAGCATTTTGACATGGGGGACCCGCAAAAGCGTATGACAATCAAAGGACAGGGAATAGTGGGCGTAGAAACGCACTCCGAAATTCTCATCGTAACGGGCGCAAAGCTCGTCCACTTCCTCCAAGATAGACCCATAAAAGTCCGGGTGGGAAAACTGGACAAAAACTTGGTTGCCGTCGCGCAAGTCCTGCTCGATCTGGACCCGGTCCAGCGCAACAGGATCGTTAATCAGGATCTTTTTTTTCCATATCTTACGCATGAGTGCTCCTCCTATCGGCCATGGATGACAAGTCCGTATTTGCCGAACATCCACGACCCCTTCAAATCCTGCATCGCATCAGGGCTTATACGCACGGAGGGCTTTTGCTCCTTCATCGCATCCGCATCATGCGCCGAGAAGCGAAGCGGCTTTGTCCTTTTTTTAATAAAGTCCGTTATTTCATCGAATAACGTATAGGTGAGCGGCCTATGATCCCGGATATCCTCATAGACATAAGGCTTCCCTTGTTCATCCTCCACATCCACTTGAAAGCCCTTAGGAAACGAAAGCAGAATGCAAGGCAGCTCATCCTCCGCCCATTGTCCGTAATAGGGAAACGGGAGGCCCTCATTTCGCGCAAAAAATCCGGAGCTTTCCTTATCGACCGTTACAGCAATGGAGTATACAAAGTGCGGGTAATAACCAGTCCCTTTTTCCGCTGTCGCAAAGTGCCGATAAAAGGTCTGGTACGCCTCATACACCTGGCTCCGATCATGCTCCGTCCGGGCGGAATTGGTTAGCTGAAATTGAGCCTGCTTATCGTCAAACAGCTTCAAAACGCTTTTAAACTCTTCCGGACTTATGAAGAATCTAAGCTTATAAAATCCGCTGTTCTTAAAATTCATATTTCACGAAACGTTCTTTGAGCGTTTCTTCGTGCGGTACCCACTCCCAATCACCCCATAGCGACGTTTTCACGATTGCCGACAGCTTATCTACGGCTTGTTCCGGACTCGTCGTGTTAATGAGATCGTCAAAATCCTCATTGCCGATACTCAACGCCTTCCGCAAGTAGTCATCGTTTATACGCTCTTCTTGAAGTTGCTCATATTCATCTCTCGTCCATTGCTCGCAAAAGATTTTTTCGGCTTGAATGTCCCCATTCTCGAAAAACGACACCTCGAATAGCTCATCATTCATATAAGCGGTGGTCATCACTGGGCCTTCGATAAGCCCGGACAACGCTTTGCCAACCTTCTTCACCGTACCCCAAACAAAATATTCATGCAGCACGCTGATCCAGTTCTCGTCGCTTTGGCTTACAAGCATGACCTCTTTGGTCTCTTGAGCTTCTTTTCTGCCCAACACTTTGCCGTGCCCTTCGCTTAGCTCTCTAAGTGCTTCAATTGTCTTCTCAAGGTTACTCGACTTGATATGCAAATTTGCGAATGATCTTCCCATGTGATGGCCTCCTGCATTTAAGGTAAGGTTGTTACAAGCTCATACCCCATCTATTAGCCCTATGGTAATATGGGGCTTAACTCCATTATAAAGATTGGTTATATTGATTCTACCGACTTTTTTCCTGAATTATGGAAAATTAGTCCATTATCGCTCAAAAAAAAGAGGGTGTCTCATCGTCGCTTAGGACTTGAGACACCCTCAATTGAGCACCTGTCGTTAACAATTATAATTTTAGAGCGATTCCCTCTTTCTCTACAAAATGCCGCCCCACGGAGTAATACTCATCCTTAATCACGGCATCGTCCAGCCACTTCATCAGCTTGACCCCGTCCTGTTCGGCTTTGTAGAAATGATTTAATGGGGATAGTGTATGCGGTGTCCTCCCCGTCTTCTCGTTAAGACCATAATCAGTGATGTAATAATAGTAGCCTGGCACTGCATCAGATAGCTCTCCGGCAGACTGCAACATGCGAGCCGACCAGAGATCGACATATTCGCCATCATCCGAATCGTCATCATTCAGATCCTTTTCAAAGTCGAACAACAGCTCGTCATAAAGCGTATTGGACTGCAAAAGTACCGCGTTGTCCGGGAGCAGCTTGCGGTTCGCCTTGAATACGGACGAAATCAAATCGCCATGGACTTCATAACCGAAGGTTTCTGCAAGGTTAGCCTTCCATTCGTTATCGATAATATCCGGCCAGCGGTCGGCATTTAAGTAGGAGCCGTCTGAATATTGATAAATGCGGGCATTCGGGTAGCTTTTTGCAATCTCAGGAGCCCAGAATGCGGCTCCGAATCCTCCGGCGCTTTCTCCCGCAATGAGGATCTTTTCCGGCTCAGCGAAATGGTTTGTAATCCATTCCAATGCTGCTCGCGTATTGGTTTGACCGTTGTAACGCATTGTAAACGGCTTGCCTTTGGCGTCCGTATATTCCTTGGATTCATTTCCGATATGCAGATCACCAGTCGAATAAGGGATATATACAATGTTCCAATCCTTGAACGGATTGTCAGGATTATCATTTTCCAACAGGCCGCCCAGTGTACTTACTTTAAAGAATGGAATGTTCGGAAAGTAATATTTGATCTCACCGTTCTTCATTACATTACTCAGGCTGATCGGCTGCGCGGCAGTCACCGCATCCCAGGCCACACCGCCCCCGGAAAAATAAACGATTAATTTATCTTCAGCAGCCGCTCCCTTATTAGCAAGCAAATAGTATTCTGAACCATCTGCTGAAATGACTTGTGCATCCTGGTCAAACTTGATTTTATTCCAGACATAGCGCTCCGCAGCATCCCATTTATCCGGTTCGGCAGGTTTTTCAAGTACAAAAAAATAAACATAACCCGCTAAAACACCTGCAATAAGCACAATTCCGCCTATTGCAGACAGAAGAATCTTGTTGATTCTCTTCACTATTACCTTTTTTTTCACTCAAAGACCCTCCTTCCGACCATGATAGATCTCCATTTTCGGCGTCATTTATGGTATGGTTCAGCTTAACGGGTCTAACGGCAAAACATATCGAGGAAAAGGGGAGTTTAACGTGATATACAAATTTACCGACGTGCTGAACGATCTTGTAAACTATTTCGTTCTTGGAGATATTTTGCTACTGGAAAGCTGGAAACAGTCCAACAATCTTCCAGATAACTTAGCAATGGAGTTTACAACAAACGAGAACGGCGATAATGTTGTGCTTGATGGTATTATACTTCCAATGGTAGGGATTGAAAACTATCCCTATACCATCATATTTAATCTTTCTGGTGATACACCGGAATTGTTAAAAACAGATAGCCGTTTACAATTCAGACGTGACGGCTATTCGCTAAAAGTTGAAAACAACATGCTTATGCTGTTTACTTGGCGAATATTAGAACAATTCACTAACGAAAGAGTCAATGCTTTACTTAATCATTACCGACAACACAATAGACCAATGATTGAAATTGAAAACGGCTGGTACAACATAGAGATATTGGGTGGAGAAACTTTGCAAGATTCATATTATGAACCCACATTCGAGTTTATTTTGCAAAAGACAGATAAAAAGGGGCCAGCGGAATTTGACATCCATTCGGATTTTATGATTGAAAGTTCCGCCTACTAAAGCGAAATAGAAAAAACCTATCCCGCCGCCCTGCCTGTTACAATTCCTTATCTGCGCCCAACTAACTGGCGGCCAACGATTATAGGCCAGCCCTTGCAGGAGGAAACCTGCATGAAGGACTGGCCCGTGCGGCGCTCTACGGCGCTCTTCGTCGAGCGTTGCGACCGCTTCTGCTGTTATTTGACAATCGTACTGATTTGAAACCTTCCATCCGCCGTTCTGCCCGTGTTCGCGAAGTCCACGGCAGGCGCGCCGGTCCCGGGATTCACTATCGCAACGACGATACGATAGGTGCCGGACGGTAAATTCTGCGGAATCGGAATCGATTCCTTCAAATCGTGCAAGCAGGTATTCCAGTTCCTTAAATCGATAGCCGCCGTCTTCCTCGAAACGATCGTATCGTTGCTGCTTCTTACTTGCAGCTCCACTGGCCAATTGAACAGGAACGCATGCACGCCCTTGTTCTCCACTTTAACTTCAACGGCCAAGTTGCCGGACTGAATCTTCGCAGGATGGGAAACCTCGCGCACGACATAGTGATACCCCATTTTATTCAGAAACTTGTCCATATTGGCTTGCAGCGGGTTATTCAAGGGGAGTGCGGCCGGGCTGGCGGGACCTAACCAGCTCGTTTTGCTTAAGATCAGCTCCCGCATACTTTCGTCGAAGCCCGGTCCGCTCGTCAAGGAGCTCTGCGTTCCGGCAAGCCCATACCCGAATTCGCCGCCGATGGCGGCCTTAGCGGTGTCCTGAGTTCCTTTTCGTCAATTCCCTCATCTCCATCTCGTGATATTTGGATAAAAGCCCTCTCCCCGCGGATAAATCCTCAGGGAGAAAGGCTCCTTCGAAATCGTTATTTTTGTAGCGCCGCCAGAATCATCTTGACGGCTTCGGCGCGGGTCGCAATGCCCATTGGGTTAAAGTTTCCGGCTGGATCACCCTCGATAATACCTGCTTCAAATGCGGCAGCCATATAAGGTTTTGCCCAATTCGGTATGTCTTTCGCGTCTTTGAACGGAAGCGTTGCATTCGGTTTTAACTCAAGTTTGAGCGCTCTGACCAACATGACGACAGCATCGGTTCGCGTCACTTCCCGCAGGGCCCGAATCGTGCCGTCCGGATAACCTGCCAGAATCCCGGCCTGAACAGCTTGCTCCAAGTAAGGCAGCGACCACCCAGGGATGTCCGCCTTATCTTTGAAGGACAACGACACGGATGCATCCTCCAGTTTCAGCCCGCGAACGAGCATCGCCGTAAACTCGGAGCGCGATACTTTCCGTCCCGGCTTAAAGGTACCGTCCGGGAAACCGTCCACAATACCGAGCTTGGTGGCTTGGCGAATTAGGGAAGCGGCCCAATGAGTGGAAGGCACATCGCTTAATTTAATGTCCGGTTCGGTGCTTGGCGATCCGGTATTGCCTTCGGACTCGTTAGAATCCGGCTTTTCAGACGGCTGAGGAGTCGACGGTGTCCCGGTATTGTTCCCCGGCGACCCTGTCGAAGGGACTTCCGCAGCGGCGATATCGATCGTATCCAGCACGTAACGGCCATCGCTGTTTCTGCCTGAAATCGCAAGATCGACAGCAGGCAACCCGGTATCCGGGTCTAAGATCGCAACGGCAAGCCGGTACGTCCCCGCCTTCAAGGTGGTCGGAATGGCAAGCTGGCTTGTCAAAGATGTCTTGCCGGGCAGCCAGGTGCGCAGATCGGCGTTGGCCCGCGTGGAAGCCGCAACCTCTCCGTTGCTGTCAAGCAACGACAATTCCAGCGGGTAGGCGTAATAGATCGGAGCGATGCCTCTGTTCTTCCACTGCATGGCTACGGAAATCGAATTTCCAGCCTTGGCGGTAGGCTCGTGGGAGGCAGATTCCAGCACGAAGCGATAGCCCATTGTCTTCATCGCGAGATCAATATTTCCCTGCTGAGGCGTCCCCGTGGCCAGCCATGCGGCCGTTGCAGGTCCAATCCAGCTGTTATGGCTCGCCTTGATTTGCCTTAACGTTTCCAGGATAGCATTATCCGCCAGATGCGTCTGCGGGGCGCCGTAGCTGAATTCCCCTCCGGAATAATTGGTTTTCCAGAAGTCCGGCATCGCCGACGCCGGGCTGCCGTTCCCGTTCTGAATCCAGTCGAGCCATTCGTCCGTACCCGCTTTCGTTCCCATCATATCGTTAAATAAGCCAAGCCGATTGTTTTTCGCGATTTCAAACGGCTTTCTGATGCCGATAAGCTTGTGGTTGAAACTATCGATATAATGTTGGACATACTGATCCGTAATACTCGTAGGCGGAAATGGATCCGCAATCGCGCCGGTATGCCATTCTCCCCACTGTCCAACGCTTCCGAGAGCGATATAAGCAACTCTCGAATCATCATCATAGCGAGCCGCCAATGCGCCGATCAGCCTTGCATGCTCCTCAATCAGTTTAGGGTTGCTGTAGTTGGGACTGAAGCCCGCCTGCGAGCCGTCGTTGTATTCCGTTCCATCGCCGTCTATCTCCGTATACAACCAATCCGGGATATCTCTGTGGGCCGATGCTAACGGATAATCCATCACTATCCTGACAATCAGCTTAACTCCGCGATCGGCCCAATATTGGAATTTGTACTTTTGCTCGAAAGCCTCCCAAGCGAATTGATCTCGCAGGGGCTCAAGCTCCTTCCAGGTAACATAGATATAAGCGAGCTTGTGCGGCTGTGGATATGGCCCGCCCACCGCTAACGGAGCCCAGCCGATCAGCGGGTTATACAGCGCTTCATATCGCTCATCCGGATAATAAGCGTTCGGAATCGTCGAACGTTGCACGATTTTACTCGAAGTGAGCATTTCCTCCGAAGCAGCCGGCAAATAAAGAGAACCGTTGCCGATATAACCGATCTTCATGGCGCCGGGTTCGGTTTTGCCGATTTGGCTCAAGTTCAGGGAAACCTCCATCGAATCCGCATTAAATCCGGCGTAGACATCTCCAACCGGCTCCCAGGTCGAATCCGCCCCCGTGCCGGTATATTTATACAGCTTGTCTCTCTCCACTTTATAATCGATGCCCGAATTGCTCCAGCCCGCATTCGACAACCCGGTCGCTCCGTTATTGTCGCTATCGATATAATAGACGGTGTTCAGGCTGGGTTCGGAAGTCTCAATCATCATATACAGCTTCTTATGATCCTGTACGGCACGAAGCTCTACGGGTGTTTGGCTAGCCCCATCTCCCGTAACAAAGCCGATGTTGCTCCAGTCCTCCCCATTTCCATCCAGAACGAGCGGCGCAGCGGGCATGTCGTACAAAGTAAAAAGGGCGTCCGTTTCGTCCGGGAGAGCCAATTTATTAATAAAGCCGTCGCCGTACATAGAAGCAAAACCCAATCTGATCTTCGTTTCCGCCGTAATTCCGATCTCGCTCAGCGGAATTCTGTACTCCATAATCGTTTCATTGTCAGGCCCGTTGTTTTTCGTTATGGAATACTCCACTTTCTGGCCAAGAGCATCCCATTCGTATACGACCCGTCCCTTGCTCTTGAACAAATCCGGCCCTTCTATGAGATATTCCGCGCCCAGATCCGGCCATATGAAAGCGGTGCATCCCGTAAGCGCATCGTGGTCCGTGTCGAGGAACAGATCCGTCCACACATCCGGAAGAAAGCCTTTAAGCATGACATACAGATTTTGGCTGTCCCGGGCTGTGTACATCTGCGACTTCCCATCCTTTGTCACGTAAGAAGGAGAAATATTTACCCAGTCGACAACGGAGCCGTCTGTCGTTATGGACAAGCTCTGAACCCCTGCGCCGGGATTCGCGGCATCGACGGTTAACAACTTGCCTCCAACCTTGGGCAGGAAATCATTTTCCGCCAGCGCATACCCTACCTTGACCCTCGCTGCCGCGGTCGCTCCCAATGCCGCGAGATCCGCAAACACTTCAATCCCCGTCGCGGAAGCAGCTAGCTCGGCGGTTCCTGCTTGAACCCAGTCGGCATTCTCATACCGAAAGACTTGATCGTTCACGATCTTGTAGTCAATGCCTCCCGCATTGCTCCATGCGGAAACGGCAACTCCGGTTTCCGGGTTATTGTCGCTGTCGATATAGAAGATGTTGTTTCCCGCGTCCAGCCCGCTGCCTTCGACATACAGGTACAGCCGCTCGTCCGTTTTCATCGCTTTAAACTGAGCAAGCCCCGTTCCGAATGAAGCACTGTCATAATCGATCGAAGCCCATTCCGCCGCGTAGCCGTCAAATGAATCGTTCACCACGCTGACGGCATGTGCCGACTTATTCGCTACAGGTATACCAAAGCCCGAAACAGCAACCGCAACAGCGGTAGCTAGCACCAATCTTTTTCCCCAAGCTTGCATATTCCTTGCCTCCTCGTTCATGGTCGCCAATCGATTTACTCCATTGCATTCGTTAACCTTTTACACCAGTCGTAGCAATTCCCTTGATAAAAAACTTTTGGGAAAACAGGAATAAGATGATAACCGGAATAAGCGCCAGCGATGAAGCGGCCATCTGCATGCCGTGATTTTGCGACTTCGTCTCCTGAAACATGGCAATCCCGACCGTCAGCATCTGCTTCTTGATGTCCGTAATAAAAATGAACGGGTTGGTGAAATCGTTCCATGCCCACACGAAGGAAAACAGCATCATCGTAATAAGCGCAGGCTTGGCCAGCGGCAAAATGATTCGATAGAATACCTTGAAGTGGCCGCAGCCGTCGATAATGGCCGCCTCGGACAGCTCGTTCGGAATGCTGATAAAAAATTGCCGGAGCAAAAAAACAAAATAGACATCGAAAGCGGCCGGGAGCACCAGCGCCCACACGGTATCCGTCAAATTCAGCATTTTATAAATCACATAGCGTTGGATGATCGTCGCATCGCCCGGCAGCATCAACGCAGCCAGAAAAATGAGGAAGATAACGCTTCTCCCGCGAAAGCGCAATCTCGCGAACGCATAGGCGGTAAGCGACACGATTACGCACTTGACCAGCAGCGATAGAATAACCATCACGATCGTATTTTGATACCATAGGAAAAAGTCGTATCTGGGATCGAAAATATTTTTGTAATGCTCCGTAATGAACGGATACGGAATGAGCCGAAACGGAAACTCAAAAATTTTCCCTAGCGGTTTGAAAGATGAAGACACCATGAAAATAAACGGGAAGATATTAGCGATTCCAAGTACAAGAAGAAATACGGTTAAGCCAATTTTTCGCATTTGAACCTCCACTAAGAATACGTGACCCATTTCTTCTGACCGCGCCATTGAATCACGGTAATGAGCAGAATGATCAGAAACAGGATAATGGCTTGCGCCGTACTATAACCGAATCGGTATTGTACGAAAGATTCCTGGTAAATGTTCATCGACAACGTTGTCGAAGCATTGCCGGGTCCTCCCTTGGTCAGCACCTGAATCGGTCCGAAGTTCTGAAACGCCGATATAATCGCCGTAATCGACAGAAGGAAAGTCGTCGGCGATATGAGCGGCATCGTAATGCTCCAGAACTTCTTCCAGCTTCCGGCGCCGTCTATTACAGCCGCTTCATACAGCTCGCTCGGTACATTCTGCAAGGCGGCCAGAAACACGACCATA
Source organism: Paenibacillus sp. MY03 (assembly GCF_002165585.1). Lineage (NCBI taxonomy): Bacteria > Bacillati > Bacillota > Bacilli > Caryophanales > Paenibacillaceae > Paenibacillus > Paenibacillus sp. MY03. Next base: position 187,216 of record NZ_MXQD01000011.1, read on the forward strand.
AAAAAACCGATGCTTTGCCATACGACAATCATGACGACCGTCGGGATTACCGTATCGACGCCCAAGAGCCATAACGGAGGTTCTTCGACGCCCATCGACCGCAGAAGCGAGTTGATCGGGCCATCCTTGTAATCCAGCAGCATGGCCCAGACAACGGCGATGGCAACCAGGTTCGATACATAGGGCAGGAAGATCGCGACCCGGATCGGACCCCGGAAAAAAAACTTTGCATTGATCAGTAACGCAAAGACAAGTCCCGCTCCGACCGAACCCGGAACGAACAGCAGGGCGTAATACAGCGTCTTCCACAGTGCGCTCAAAAAGCGTTCATCTCCGAACATCGTCACGAAATTGTCTAACCCGACAAACTTGACCGCCGACAGATTGCTGATAAAGCTTAAATCGGTCAAGCTAATCAATATCGAGGATAACAAAGGAGCCAGTTGGAATAAGACGAAGCCAATCGCAAACGGAAGGATGAACAGGTAGCCGAGCAACTCCTCTTGTCTTTGCAGTGACAAAGCCAGGCGAGACGATCCCGTCTTCTTTTCCTTCACTTAAACCATTCCTTTCCATGCATAAAGAGGATCAAGGGGGAAGTTATGCTTTCCCCCTATCTTCCGTCCCGTCACGATGAAGAGTTATCGTCCTTGATCGCCTGGTCGGATTTTTCCTTTAGCGATTTCATCGTTTCCTCCAGGGACCTTTGCTTCGAAGCAAACAGCTCGCCTTCGGAAGAGATCAGCGATGTGATGGCCGTCATGCCGCGACCGACGATCTTCTCGTTCACGATGTCTAAATCAGGATCAAGAATGGCGGCTTGCAAGTCTTTAATCGTAATGCCGTCCTTTTGCATTTTTTCCGCCATAGGCTCAAGAACCGAGTTGATGTCAGCCTCTCCGAGGTCTATTCTTGCGGGAACGTTGCCCGGCAGCGTCCATTGCGTTTCGGCAAGAGCTTTTACGGCTTCGAAAGCCGCCTTCTTGTTTTTCGAAGTCGAGGCTACGGAGTAGCCGCCCATAATGCCAAGCGTCGTCTTGTCGCCTTCTTTGACCTGCGGCATGACCGCGACGCCCATTCTCCAATCGCGAGGATATTGTTTCTCATCTAAGGCGCTGGCCAATGCCCAGTTGCCGACAATGAACATTCCGTACTTTCCTTCGCTATAGAAGGAATCCCACGGCATCTTCTTCGATCTATACGTGATAAAGTCCGGCTGCACCTTCCATTCATTGCCCAGATCGCCGAAGAACTTCATCGACTCCGCGAACGCCGGATCGTCATAGTTGGACGTACCGTCCGCTTTGTATTCCGGCACTTTTTTCTGCCTTGCCGAGAACATGAAGTAAACGTCCCAATCCAGCATGTAAGAGCCAAATACGCCGTCGCCAAGATTGGTGATCGCTTTGGCGGATTCGACGTATTTATCCCACGTCCATGTGTTGTTGTCCGGATAAGGGATGCCGGCCTTATCGAACAAATCTTTGTTATACAAGGTAACATGCACGTCCCTGAAAGCAGGAAGCATGTACGTTTTACCGTTGTAAGTCGACATGCTGCTGCCATAAATCGATTTCACATCATAGTTGTCTTCTGCAATCAAGTCATCCAGCGGCTCGATCAAATTCGCATTCGCGAATTTCTGATACGTCGTCGCATTTTGGTAGATGATATCCATCTCATCGCCGGCCATCAAGCTGATCGTGACTTTCTTATTCCAGTCCGTTCCTTCGCCCGGGATGATCAGCGGCTCGAGTTTAATGTTTTTCAGTTTTTTTTCGACGAGCGCCATCAAATCCTTAGTGCTTTGAGCGACTGCCGTCTCCGGCGTCGTAGCGAATTTCAAGACAATAACTTCATCCTCGCCCGCCTCCTTGCCGGCTTCTTCCGATGTCGTTGCGCTTGGTGGGTTCGATGCCGTCGGCTGCGTATTGTTGGCATTGCCTCCGCATGCCGCAAGCATGGATAAGACGAGCGTTGAAATGACCAGTGTTCCGAACCTTTTTTTCGTCTGCAACATGATTCCGTACTACCCCCTTCGAAGTTTTCGGTCGAATTCGCGACCCGATGTGATGATTATAATAAATCTTGCCAACTCGGACGTATGGACTCCCGTTACCGTTTCTTTGCACTGTGTTTACCAATTGGCGCGAAAACCCGGCAAAGTAAGCAAAAAAAAAGAAATCCCATCAAGGATCGCCTTTTTCTCTTGTAAAATGTATTGCCCATGCAATTGTTTTACTTTTTGGTTGTAATAGAATTGACATCGAGCTTGGATTGTTCTTTATTCCTATACTCGCTAGGCGACATTCCGGTATAAGCTTTGAACGCCCGATTGAAGTAAAAAATGTCGTTGTACCCGACTTCCGTTGCAATATCGCCTATTCTGGCGTCCGTGCTTAGCAGCAGCTCCTGCGCTTGCTCCAATCTCGTTCGAATGAGGAACTCATGAAACATCTCGCTCGTTTCTTGTTTGAACAGTCTGCTGAAATAACTTTTATTCATCGATACGTACTCCGCCACATCTTCTAATGTGACGCGTTCTCGGTAATGTCGATGGATGTAATCGATCGCCTTGACGACTTCCTCCCTGAGCGTCGGGCGGCCAAGCTTTCTTATCCAAATCGCATATTCCTCAGCAAAACTCTCGCACACATCTTTAAGCTCTCGAATCGTCAAACAGTTATCCACCTGTCTCTCTACCTGCTCGATGTCAAGGTCAGGCGAACCGAAAGGAAGGCCGTCTTGCATGATAAGCTCATCCAGAATATGATGGGCGATCAAAACGACATACCGTTTGACGATGGGCGGGTCGAGCCGCTGCTTGTAACAGTTGTCCAGAAAATCGGACAGAATGGTCGGGATGAATTCTCCGCTACCAAGCTGGACGAATTGCGAAATTTGCTTCTTGATGCCCATGTAGGTCGGGTGCATCGCTCCATCGTACGGGTCATGTCGACGTTCGGTCGAGACGACGCCAGACGCTGCGTAAAAAGCCGACTGCTTCATCTGCTCCAGTTGAAGCAGTCCTTCTCGCAACTGCAGTTCGCCTTCAAACGCCAACCCGTGCATAATGATCGTTTCTATGCTCAGGTAATCGCGAAGCGCGGTATATACTCGCAAGGCGAGACTATGAACCATCCGCTCGTCCGCCTGCTCCTTGAAGCTGACGATTGCGGCATAGGCACCGGGGGTCAGCTCAATGATCTTGCCGCTGGACTGATCGTTGATTAGCTCTTCCGCGACGTTTAATATCGTAAATTCCAGCAAATCCCGATCTGAGCGGAACCTGAGCGCGCTTAGACGCTCGTAGTCGCACAGCATTAACAGAAAAATATGGCCGCGGTTATCGTAAAGATTCAATCCGAGCGCTTCCACTCGGCTGCGAACGGTTTCTGCATTCAATTCGGGCTTGATCAGATCCAGAAAAAACTTCTTGTCAATTACCGTCTGATGGCGATGAATCGTTTGCTTCAACTCCGTCCAGTCGTCCATGATCCGCTTCTCGTTAGCTTTTTCCGCACAAATTTGACGCATGGCCGCTACTAGCTTTTCCGGTTCGATCGTTACTTTCAAAAAATAGTCGACCGCTCCGAATTTCATCGCTTCCTTGACCAATTCGAATTCGTTATAGTTGCTGAGCACGATACACTTAATATAAGGGTACCGCTCGGAAATAGCCTTGATCAGCTGAACTCCGTCCATTCCGGGCATCTTGATGTCGGAGATGACAATATCCGGAGCGATGGACGGAATTTTCTTCAGCGCCTCAATCCCGTTCGAAGCTTCTCCGGCGACGGTGAAACCGTGACTTTCCCATTCAATCGATAACTTTAGCCCCATTCGTACGAAGATTTCGTCGTCTACAATTAATACCTTATACATGGCGGTAATCTCCTCTGTCGGTTTCATTGTTGTTGCGTTCGTCCGTCCGCTCCTCCGACGTCATCATCGGAACAATGACCGTCGTCACCATGCCTTCGCCTGGCGCGCTACCCATTTTCAAAGCATAGGACTGGCCATAATGTAGGGTTAGACGCTCATTCACATGATGGACTCCGATGCCGCTGAAGCGATCCTTATTCTTTTTCCTGTCCGTCAGCAAGCCGTTGATTTCTTCGATTGTCGCGCCGACTCCGTTATCGGAGATCGTAATGATCATCTTGTCCTTGTCGGGATACGCCTGGACGCGAATGACGCCGGTATATTCGATGCCTTCAAAACCGTGAATGATCGAATTTTCCACAATCGGCTGCAAAAGCAGTTTCGGAATTCTGCAGTCCAGCAAGCTTTCGTCAATCTCGTATTCATCGGTAAACTTGGAAACGTAGCGAAACTTCTGAATCGTAATATAATTGCGAATATTATCGATTTCCTCTCGCATCGAAACGTATTCATCCATATGGATAATACTGCTTTTTAACAGATTGGCAAGGGCGACGATTACTTTGCTGATATTAAATACCTGGCTCGCATCGGCCATCCAACGTATCGAACCCAACGTATTAAATAAGAAATGAGGGTTGATCTGCGCATACAGCATTTTGAGCTCGAGCTCCCTCTTCGTTTTCTGATCCTCGTTGACCCGCTGAAACAGCTCGCGAATTTGATTAGCCATTTTATTAAAATTGAGGGAAAGCTTGCCTAGTTCATCCCTCCGCAGCACTTTCACTCTAACGTCCAGCTGGCCGGACGAAATCTGTTCCGTCGCCTCGTCAAGCTCGCGAATCGGCCTGGAAATGCTGCGCGCGATGAAAGAAGAGACTCCGAAAAAAATCAGCAAAAATCCGACATTCAAGTAAACAAGCAAGTTCCTTGCATTCGTAAAATCCGAGAACAGCACCTCGCTTGGAATAACCTGGACGACTCGCCATCCGAAACGCTCCATCGTTCTGGAGTTGATGATCAGCCCTTCATCCTTCAAAACTTTGCCGTCGGCAAGCTCTTCGAAATAACGAAAAGGCGTGCCGATCTCACCTCGTTCCGTTGAGGATATGACCTCCCCGTCGCGGCCGATCACGTAACCTTTAATCCCCTGAACCAGAGAGAGCCCGTTGATAATACTGGCCACTTCTAGCTCGGGAATGCCTATGATAAGATCGCCCGTCTTCGTACCCGTAGTGACATCCATGAAAGACCGCAGCATTAAAATATAATTGATGTCATGGCCTGTCATCGGAAAGTAAACGGGATAAGAGCTCTTCCCCAGCTTGACGTAATTGGCTCTTCCAGTTATATTTTCATGTTTCAAGATTCTACTATATTCCTCGTTAGCCAGGCCTGTATCGGCCGGAATCGTAGAATACGCGAAGCCTTCACGATCGATCAAGGCAATAAAATGGTTCATATAGTAGTCCAACGTAGAAACCTGTATGTTGAAAAATTTGTTGTTCATAAGGCTCTGAATATAGAAGAGCTTGTTCTTCTCGGAAGGAGGTCCTTGCGCGAGAATTTTCGCAATTTCCTCGTCGAGCAGCAGCGTATTGGAAGCGGCGAGCATGTCCCGATACACCCGCTCGATGCTGATCGCCGCCTGCTCCACCGCCATTTCATATCCGATATTCGCTTTGCTTTTGACCTTCTCCTGGAGCAACGTTACGGCAATAACACTGGAGAACGCGATGGGCAGCACGATCAAAAGCAAAAATGTAAACGCCAGCTTCCGATGAATGGAACCCAGCAAGAGATTGCTTAAAAACAACGACACCCTTTTCATCCCAGCCTCCTGATCTTCTCAACATGCCGCTTGCAAGCGCATTCATAAATGTTTGTCCCGTATTATACCATAGAACAAAGTCTTGGAAACCGGGAAGTGTAAAATAGTCAGAGCCCACGTTCGACGCAGGCTCTTCTTCTTTTTAAATTAATAGAGACCAGATATTCCTTGGCTCCCCAGTGTTGAGGCTGTATGGGGCAACTGTTCTCCGGTTCATCCTTCATTCATCGCCAACAGCTGCTCCAATCCTTCTTTTAGCGGCGACTCTGCTTTTCGTGCAGCTCCTTCTAGCTTCTTCACGCTTCCAAAGACTCGGCACAGTACCATTTCATGTTCATGAACCTCTTTGCCTTTCAACGTCTCGATTAGTGCCACGGCAAGCTCAGGACGGTCGATAGTTAGATTTTTGACCTGTCTTCCCTCGTCATTACCTGCCAGCAAAATGGATACGATCACCGGCATATGCTCTGCCTTTACGCCATGCGCCTCGATAAATGCCTGCGCATACCCATCCTGTACCATTTGGTGCTCCGTATCCACCAGGTCCATATAGCGGCATACCAATGGGAAATAATCCTCGCTGTACAAGCCAAGGCCCAATACGGCATAAGTGCCCGGCATAACCGATTTCTCGCTCGGCTCCACATCGCTGTACCACGCGAATTCCTCCATCACCGTATCCGCATATTCTGCAATTTTAGGGAACAACGCCCGGTAGTTGAGTGCATTGGCAAAAAACTGATGCAGCTTGGACTTTGCCAGCATTTTAAACGGAAGCACATGCTTTTGGCTGCTTTTCAGCTTTAGATTGTAGCCTTTGGGGAAGCCCTGGCGCAACAGATCGATGATATAATCGATCGCTTCTCCGTAGGCAGGCTCCTCTTCAGAGAGAATCCGGATGTCGATCATCTGCAATACGTCATTGTTGCGGGCCTCTACTCTCTCTCCCCGATAGGTATTCGCAAATTTTCCGCTGCCTATTTTCAAATAATCTGCTGCCCGCTTAGAACCCATTTGCACCGCAAGTTCCAGGTACTTCAGCCGAGTGTTCGGCTCGGTAAAGCCAATCTGTACAGCAGTATAAAGGAAGAAATCCATTTCTCCTGCATCTACGGAAGAATGAATGGCATCCTCCTTCAACACCCATTCGTTTCCATAAAAACCGGTTTGGTTAAAATGCCGCGGTAAAAAGCGATCCTCCGCCCAATGTTTGAAGGCCGAAGTATATTGGCTGATCCAAGCGTTTTTGCGCTCTTGGTTCGTCTTCAGCTTATCGGAGAGTCGTTGGATCAACGGTTCAACCTCTTTTACTTCCTGCTTCATCAGATCAGGATTGACCAAATGGTTGGCAAAAAAGAAAAATTCTTTTTCTCCCGGTAGCACTGGCGGATCAGATAAAACCTTTGAGTGAACAAATTGCTCCAGTGTCTGTTTCAATTGACTCAACTTTGGCTCATTGATGAGCTGATGGTTAAATGATAATTTCGACTGTTCCCATTCAAACTCAAATACAACTTCAAACTTGTAATCAAAGAAACTCGTTCCCAGCTCCTCGGAGCGAAACAGTCGATCTACACGTTCGCACAAGGCAGGAAAGAATTCCTCAGTTAAAAGTTCATCGGTCAACTCTGTTATATAGGAACCCGCTTCGACTTCGTAGGAGCTGTCAGACCAAGAGAATGGCTCGTGCACATCGATATGTATGCGTCCATTTGCCCATGTAAACTTACCTTTTCTCCATGCTACTCGAAGATAATCATTGATTCCGGCTTGCAGCCTGCTTCTATTTTTAAGTTCATTAATCCTCTTGCTTTCTTTTGCGTAAATCGTAGTGACTTCTTGCCATACCTCATTCAGAAAAGCTTCTACAGCGTAATTCAACGGCTTCTCCTCCCACTCTCGTATTCCGCATTGCAACATCTACTTGTTATTTATAACAAGCTTATACGGCTTTGTCATCTTTTTCGTTAACCGGCACGATATCATAATCCCCAAACCTCATCCTGTCAAGAGATAATGTGCGAATGAGCGACATAGCGGGGGATTCCCCCTAATGGTTTCGAAATGTGAATGAATTTCCGAGAATGAAGAGCGATTTCGCTTTTTCCAATTCATCCGGTTTCACGTAAAATTTTCATCAGGTCGATGGGGATTGGATCGACAGGAAAGGAGGGTCTGCATGAACAGAGTGGACAAAATCAGATTTAAGCTCCTTTACGGTAAAGCGCCCGAAGCAGAATGCTACGGGTACATGGAATTGAATCGGGATGGCAATATGATTGCGCTCTACGATAGGTATGGCGAGGAAATAGACATGAATGGCGGACATGAAATTGTCAGGGTACGGACAATTGGCAAATTCGATGATGAAGACCGCGATAATTTTTATTCCTTGTTGGAAAGCGATGATGCAGGATAATCTGCACAACAGAATATGAGCTAACAGCCGCTGTTGTGCCTCAGCAATTTCCTCTTGGCTCGCCGGAATGCCTACTACTGTGCTATTATCTTTCCGATGAAGGAAAATCTCTAATCTCTCCATTAACGCATCTTTCATACGGTATGTCAGTAACATATAAGGAGGGTTTATGTTGAACAAGAAATCGCTCATTGCAAGATGGGACGACGACCAGCTCGCCGAAGTGAATAGATTGCTTGCCGCTGTTACAGGCAAACATAACCTACATAAAAAAGACCGCTCTTTTCCATCGTCCCCCTATGGAAAAACGGATGCTGGACTAGAGGATTATCGGGGAGTTGCCCTGACCGAGACCATACAATACCTGACGGTACAGGGCGCCGATCTGTCTTATGCGCGTTTCGATTATTCTGCAAGCTTGAACACCTCAACATTTACAAATTGTTGCTTTGACGGGGTCAAGCTGGATAGCAGATATGTAAATCATACATTCAGCCACTGTTCTTTCCGAGGAGCAAAGCTAAATCATGCAAGGATCGGCAAACAATTTAACGATTGCGATTTTACAGGCTGCAATTTAAGTAAAGCGATAGCGAACGATGTATCGTTCATACGCTGCCGTTTTTCCGACGCCAATTTTCGCGGGGCATTATTGTTGTATTGCCGGTTTGAGGAATGTAGTTTTGATGGAGCTTTTTTTCATAACGGTTCGTTAGCCGGAAGCCGCTTTACGGGAGAGACTGGCTTGCTCCCTGTTTGGGGAAATACGATACTGGACAATGTCAAAATCAAAGAATGTGATTAATTCAAGAAGAAATTCAAGAAAATTGCCAAAAACCTGCTACTGGATTTTGTATCTCATCCGTCCCGATCTTGGCGAAAATATAGAGAGAGCCAAAACCAAAAGGATAACTGTAATCATCTTGAAGCAAAGTTTCGGGGTAACCATCTTCATCTACCTGAAATAAAAAAGAAAAGGATTCATCCTTCAGCTTGGTATAATAATAATCTTCATTTTGAATAAGTCTCGGGTTTCCGCCTAGTTTGATCAAGAAAGACTGATCCATTGCCTTCTCGTCATTGCTTAGTGCCCCGTCCGAAATTGCATGTTTTATAAGACCTGGGTTAGTGAACATATCCTTGACGCTTTCAGTTGACATTGGATGCTCAATCACCTTTATCGAGCAATTAGGATACATATTGTTTTCCAAATATTCCTCATAGTCCTCAGGAATGAAGAGCGAAATCATGCTCTCAGGTTTAAAGGGATGGACGAGGCTCAAATAAAAGTAATATTTTAGGTTACCTTCGTGGATGAGGTCATCTCGATCATCAAAGAAGTCAGGTGCATTCCCGCCGATCCAGCCTTTACCCTGTTCGTTCGAAAGGCTTGATTCTGCATAATAAAGAAGACTGTCTGTCCTCTCAACTAAAATATTCATGTGATTTTCCATAGGCATATTACGAATCCCCGTTCATGCGTAAATTTAAACCTTGAAGCGATATCCAGCGCCCCATACGGTCTCGATAAACTGGTGCTGCGCCGGGTCCTTCTGGATCTTGTCCCGGATCTTCCCTACATGAACCGTGACCGTGGCGGTATCGCCATAATTCTCGATCCCCCAGACCCTGTCCAGCAGCGCCTCCTTGGAATAGACCCGATCCGGGTTTTCCGCGAGGAACAGCAGCAGGTCGAATTCTTTTGCCGTCATCGTAACCTCCGCCCCGCGCAACGTTACCCGTCTTGCATCGACCTGGATCGCGAGTTCGCGAATGTTAAGCTCGCGCGACTTCCGGGCATGCGAATGGCCGGTGCCTGCCGCGACGCCGGTCAATCGGTCATATCGTTCGAGATGAGCCTTTACCCGCGCCACGAGCTCCGTCGGGCTGAACGGTTTTGTCACATAATCGTCAGCCCCCAAGCCGAGGCCCCGGATCTTGTCGATATCCTCCTTGCGGGCTGAAACCATGAGGACCGGAATAAACTTGGTCTCCCGGATCCGTCGCAAGAGATCAAAGCCGTCCATGCCCGGCAGCATGACATCCAGAATAATTAGATCGTATTCTCGTTCCAGCGCTTCTTCAAGCGCTTGCCGGCCGTCTGCCCGAAGCGTAACCTCGTAGCCATTTACCTCGAGAAAATCCCGCTCCAGCTCGGCAATCGCTTGATCGTCCTCAACAATTAACACTTTCCGCTTCGACATCTCACGCTCTCCCCGCTTCGTTGCTATCCCGTTTCATCGGAATGCTGATCATCACCGTCATGGACTGTCCCGGTTCGCTTTTCGCATGGATCGTTCCGCCATGATTAACAATAATCTGCTTCACGATGGCAAGGCCTAATCCGGAGCCGGCCACGTTCTGATTCCGGTACGTATCCGCGCGATAGGAACGATCAAAGATCCGCTCCAGCTCGTTCGGGCCCATCCCGGGTCCGTTATCCGTAACCGCGAATACCCAATCGTCCGACTGCCGCCCGAAATAAACGTGAATATGGGGCTCTTTCTTGTCCATGAATTTCACCGAATTGCCGACGATGTTCTGCATGACGCGCCTCATCTTCTGGACATCCATCGTCACAACATCATCTTGCCCCGCCTCGTATTCGCCCGTCAGCCGCACGCCCGCGCTTTCGCATTCCATTTGAAGCTCGCTCATCGTCTGCCGATAGAACGGCTCCAGCGGCACCGTCTCCAGGTGGAAACGCTCTTGCTCGAGATCCAGCTTCGACAATAGGAACAGATCGTCGATCATCCGGTCCATATCGAGCGTCTTGGCATAAATCACGTCGATATACTTCTTCAGCTTCTCCGGATCGTTCGCAACACCTACCCGAATCCCCTCTACATAGCCCTTGATCGAGGTCAGCGGCGTCTTCAGATCATGCGAAATATTCGAGATCAGCTCCTTGCGATTCTCCTCTAGCGCCAGCTGAACGTCGATCGACCGCTGCAGCTCGCTGCGCATCTTTTCATACGAGCGGATGACGCTTCCCACTTCGTTGCGCGCCTTGGATTCCAGATGGAAGTTCAAGTCCCCTTCGGCAATTCGTCGGGATCCTTGTTCGAGCTGTCGCAGCGGCCTTACGATATCCTTCGTAGTGATCCAGAGCAGCGGGACCAGAATAATACCGACTAGAATCGCGATGCCGAGCAGGACGAATTGCTCGAATCGGCTCGTATTGGACTCTGCAATCGTCATGTCGGCCACCAGGTAATACGTTAAAGGATCGTCGATTTCAGGGAAATCATAGGCAATCGAAAGCAAGTCGCGTTCCTCCCACTCGCTCGCGACGAACAAGCCATCTTTGTCCGACCCAGCCGTGGACACATCCTGCCGCAGCTGCCCAAGAAATGCCTCTCCTTCGCTGAGCGCGCCGTAGCTTTCCCAGCGCTCCCCTTGCCGGACGACAAGGAACCCTCCGAAGGGCTGCAGCCGATCGCCAATGGAGGCTGCGAACGCGGGGGACGTCAGTTCCTCCGGCGTATACCGCTCCGCATAGCGCAGGTCCACGAACAGATCGATGCCGCGAGAGAACGCTTCATGCGGGGATTGATCCTTCACGATACCGCTCGCGAGATACGAGAGGATCGCCGTGACGAGTCCGACTCCGGTCATCGCAATGATAATCGCCGTCAGTATCGTGCCAAATAAATACGTTAAAATGAGTTTCAATCGAATGGACATACGTCAGAATCCTTTTCTCTGGAAGGCCAGCAAGCCTAATATAGTGCCAATAATATAGTAGGCAGTCATAAATAGCAACGTTGAAATGGTCATGCCGGCATTCCCCCCATACAGGAGCGGCTGCAGCCAATCGGCATAGTCCGTGACGAAAAACCGATTCAGCTGCGGCTCGAGAAATCCGACGACGCTCATTGCCATCCACAGCACGACGCTTACCGCCAGCCCAACACCGCTGCTTCCCACCCATAGAGACACGCTATTCGCCAATACGAGCAACAAGCCGCTGAACAGGATCGCGCCGCCAAGCTCCGCTAAACCCGCCCCAAGCGAGGAAGCCGCAGGTACGCCGTGAAGAATGAAGCCTCCAACGAATGTCGGCACGAACATACACAATACGATGAAAGCAGCGGCCGCCCATCCCGCGAACAATTTCCCCAGGAAGAGAAACTCCCGGCTGATCGGCAGCTTCAGCGCATGCTTGATCGTTCCTTTGCATTCGCCGACCATTAGGTCGCTGCCCAGCGCCACCATAAGAAAAGGGAGTACGACCGCAAGCAGCAGCTCGATAGCCGTCAGCGGGAGGTTATCCCCCAGTCCAAGGCGGTCACCGATAAAGACGAAGAGAACGCCAATGATGAAGGAGAGAAGCAGCAGAACCTTCAGCTTGCCCCCGCGGAACAGCTTGCGCAGCTCCTCTGCGGCAAGGTAATTCATCTGCGCGATCATACGGCCCCGCTCCTTTCCTGTGCGAGATGATCCAAATAATAGTCCTCCACGCCCGCAAACGACTCCCGAACCTGCACGATACCCGCCGTATGGATATGCCGCCCTTCGTAAACAATGCAAGCATGAGTCATCCAGTCCTCGATGTCGTGCACCTGATGCGACGACACAATGACGCTCATCCCCGTGTCAGCCACGAGGCCGCGCAGCATCAACGCAATCTCTCGCCTACCCTCGATGTCCATGCCCGAGAACGGCTCATCGAGCAGCAGCAGCTTGGGCCGATGAAGCAGCACGCTGGCCAGCTCGAGCCGCTGCTTCATGCCGGTGGAATACTTCTTGATCTTAAGGTCCCGGTGCTTCGTCATGTCCACGAGCTCCAGCGTCTGCCGGATGCGGGCTTCGTCGACACCCGGGTATAGCTTATGGTAGCATTTCAGATAGTCATATCCCGTCAGATAGAGGTACGGAGACGGCTCTCCGATCATCAGGCCCATGTACGGTCTCGTCAGCTCGGGCCGGTCGGCGACCGAGGCGCCGTTCCAGCACGCTTCCCCGCGGTCTGTTCCGAGCCAGCCGGCCATCGCCTGCATCGCCGTCGTCTTCCCGGCGCCATTGGGTCCCAATAAGGCGACAACCTCACCGGCATGCACGGTGAGGTTCAGCCCTTGGATCCCGCGACCGCCGGGGTAGACCTTCGTCAGATCGTTCACTTTGAACATATTCGCATGGTCCTCCCGAGGTCAATTGTGTTAGCTGCGATCGTCGAAAGTTGCCGCGTCGATCATTTCCACGGGCTTGCCGGCAGGGTCATACGCATCCGGCGTCGTGGCATTGATGCCGCTAACGTCACCTGCGCCTTCCATCTCCACGCGGTGGGTGACGCCCGCCTTATCTTTGCCGCTCACTTCAAGCTCGCCTTGCACGCTTTGCACCTCGTTATTCGCATCGACCGTCATTTGCAGCCGCACATGTTCAATGGCAACGTCTTTCGTCAACTCCGGCAATTGCGCTTCCAGGTCGATTCCCTCAAGTCCTTGGAAGAAGGGAAGCTGTCTGAGCTGCTCCCACCCCGCATGCGCTTCCGGCGCATGCGCGCGCCCGACCCGTTCCTCAGCCGATGCCGCGTCCATTAGTAAACGTATCGGGAGCGGAATGTCCTCCTTGCTGATGTCGACCGTAATCGTCTTTGAGCCGTCTGCCAGGTTAGCCACGCTGAAGTTGTCCTTCAGATCGCCGACCATGAAATCGAGGAGCGCTTCTTCCGCTTTGTTCATCGGGCGATCCTGGAACTCCTCATCCGACCATTCGCGATAATCGCCGGCGTGTTCATCGTTCATGTTGATCACCTGATAATGCAAATCATGCGTCCGGTCTACGAGAAAGACCTTGTCGTCGCCACTGTTGTACAAGCTGGCGTTTCGTTCGACACCCATGAGCGTGAAGTCGAAGTCGCCGCTGACGTTGTGCTCGCCGCCGGCTTCACCCATCTTCGCCAAACCGTCCGCCTTCAGCACCGACTGGCCGTCAACCGTAACGCTAAAGTTCCCATTGAACGTCGCGCTTTCGATGGCAGCCCCCGACGCATGGTTCGCTTTCAGCACCGATTTAAACGCATCATAACCTTCCGTGTTCGGACTATACGCGAAAGCCGTCGCCGTAAATAGTGTTATGGCACCCAATGTCGCGCCTATCATGATGAATTTGTTTTTCTTTTTCATTCTCGTTCGCTCCTTTAAGGTTGTATGGCCTCTCTCGCCTACAACTTCATTCTAAAGGAGGAGTCTAAAGTCCCTCGAAAGCAATTCGAAAAATTTTCTAAAATCGGGGAATTGGATAATTCCGCTTCCCCTATCCGATAGTGAGGACAATCTTGCCGCGGCCGTGCCTTGTTTCGATCAGTTTGTGTGCATCCGCGACCTGTTCAAGCGGGAACGTCTGCCGAATATGGATGCGCAGCCTGCCCTTGCTGTGCAGATCGACGAGCTCGGCCAGACGGGCGGCGGAGCGCTCGCCGCGGATGAAACGGAGACCAAGCTCCTCGATAAGGTCGTAAGCGACAAACGTACAAATACGGTTTCTGTCCTGCACTAAATCAACCGAGGCACGCACCGCTTCCGCCCCGGCCGTATCGAAAGCGGCGTCGACGCCGTTCGGCGCCAGCGCCCGTACTCGCTCGACAAGCCCCTCCCCATACGTAATCGGGATAGCCCCGAGCGAGCGCACATAATCGTGGTTGCTTTCGCTGGCTGTGCCGATGATCGTTGTGGCCCCCCACTCCTTCGCCAACTGTACCGCAAAAGCTCCAAGCGATCCGGCTGCGCCATGGATCAACACCGTATCGCCCGGTCCAACGCCGATGGCTTTCATGGCGATATACGCACCCTGGCCATTGCCGGTCAGTCCGCCTGCCTCTTCCCAGGTCATACTGCCGGGCTTGCTTACGATTTGGTCAGCGCCCACGACCACGTATTCGGCGTAACAATTCAATAGCCCGAAGCCGAGCACCTCGCTGCCTATGTCAAGGCCGGTAACCCCATCGCCCACTTGATCGACGATGCCCGCGAACTCGTTGCCCGGAATTTGCGGAAGCCGAATGTCAACGCCCTGCGGAGTCCACCCGCTCCGCACGCCGCAATCGTAATGCTGCACCCCGGCCGTTTTCACCCGGACCCTGACTTGACCTGGACCGGCCTGCGGATCGGGAAACGACATGACCTCCATAACCTCGGGTCCACCGACCAAACGAAATGCTGCTGCTTTCATCGTACAATCCTCCTCCTGTTTATCCCTTTTTGTCGCGTCATGACCGTAACGGTTTTAATGCCCCGCTCCATGCGATAAGTTGATCTAACATGGTGTTTATTTTATCAACGTGCAGTGAAAATCGTAATTGATCTCGCTGCAGGTTTTATTTTACAATTACGTATAGATAAACAGAAATATATCTTTTAACATAAAGGTTATATACTCGGGTATATGGGAAAGGAGAGACGCATATGGAATTGCTGCAGTTGCAGTATTTTCGAACGGTTGCGCGGATGGAACACATGACTAAGGCGGCACAGGAGTTGTTAATTGCGCAGCCTGCGTTGAGCAAGACGATTTCGAGGCTGGAGCAAGATGTAGGGGTTCCGTTGTTCGATCGGCACGGAGGCCGAATTCGCCTGAATACGTTCGGCAAGACGTTTCTGGACAAAGTCGAGAAGGCACTCGGCCTACTGGAAGAAGGAAGGAAAGAAGTATCCGAGCTGGCGGGACTCGAGCAGGGGAGCATTCACCTCGCGACATCGACGCTGGACCGGTTATCGGATGCGCTAGGCGAGTTTCTCGCGCTTCATCCGGAAGTCAACTTTAAGATTACACAGGCTTCAATGGAAGAGATGACGCAGTTAGTGGAGGCAGGCGGAGTCGACCTGTGCCTTACGGCGCTGCCAATCGATCGGCCCGACATTAGCGCGGTATCCGTCTTGAAGGAAGAGGTTTATTTGGCTGTTCCCCAAAGACACCGTTTTGCCGGACGAAAGAGCATCCGGTTAAGTGAACTGGCGGAAGATCCGTTTATCGGATACAAGGAGGAATTTCCTTTTCAGAAAATGAACGATTTGTTTTTTCAAGAAGCCGGGATATCGCCTAACTTCGTCTGCCGGGTCGACGAGCCTGCCGGCATTGCGAGTCTTGTCCAGACCGGGCTTGGCGTTGCACTTGTAGGAAAATGCGGCGGTCCCGACTCCACGCTAAGCTTGCTGCATATTGAGTTCCCCGTTTGCCAGCGTAATTTCCAAGTCGTATGGCATGAGAAGCGGTACCTATCCCTCGCCGCGCGCAGGTTTCGCGATTTTCTCATCGAGTACTATGCCAATTCGGCAAAACGGACATAGATGATTTAAATATCTCTTTTGGAAATGAAAGAAAAACACCATAAAAAAACCGCGTAGCATTAAGCTCTCGCGGTTTTATCACATACGAAATATTTGAATCTGTCTGAATTGGAGGGCATTCACTGCAGAAGTACACGGTTAACTGTTTCCTTGTTCTAACATCTTCAATATAATCGTTAAAGCTTCCGCCCTTGTTGCTGGAGCAGTCGAATCGAATTGGTTGGAGCCTTTGCCTTCAATTAGATTCAGTTTCTTTAAGGCAGCTACCGCGCCCTTTACCCATGCGGGGATATCCTTATCGTCTGCAAATCCCGTTTCGGCATTCTCTTCGATGGACAAGCCCATTGCACGAGCAATCATCTCGGCCATCTCGGCGCGTGTAATTTTTGCATCCCGACGGAATGTATTGTCATCAAAACCTTTAACTATGCCCGACTTCGCGGCTTGCTCAACTGCTTTCTTCGCCCAAACTCCAATTGATGCTACATCTGTGAAGATCAGCTCCGCACCTTCATCCTGCGCTTTCAACGCATTCATCAGCATTACAGTAAATTCCGCGCGTGTCACCGTACTATTCGGCTTGAACGATCCATCGGTATAACCCTTGACGATGCCTTCGCTCACCGCTTGCTTAATATTGGCCTCCGCCCAATGTCCGGAAATATCGCTAAATTGAGCCTCTTTAGTTGGTTCAGTAGATGAATCCGTTACTGGCAAACCCGTCGCTCGATCAACTGCGAGTACAGCAAACTTCGTAAAATGATCCACATCTGCAGCAATGCGATCACCACTTATTTTACTGCCATTAACTTTTACCCAGACCTTCTTCACTTCATCATAATAGAAGATCGCTGCCGTTTGGCCAGTCTTCAATTGTGCTGGATCGAATACAAAAGTCAAAGTCACTGATTTACTGAAGTTCTCTGGGAAGTTTTTCAGAACCTCGTAGATCGAGCTTGCAAGAATCTCTCTATTGCTGAGAAGGTTCTTCGCATCTAACACTTTTTCAATTGTTAATCCCAGCTCTTTGCTTGAGGCATTAGCCGGAACGGTAATAACAAGCCCATTGTCCAATCTAACCTCGCCTGCTTGACCTACAGGGAGAGTCAATTTCCCATTGATAGAGACAACCGGGAGTACGACACTCGGTCCACCACCGCCAGGACCATCGTTTGGTGTAGCTCTCGTTATCGTCACCGTATACTTGGTACTTGTACCATCCTGAGCAATGACGAATAATTCCATTCGATTACTGCCTGCTTCAAGGGGAAGCCCTTTACTTGTTTCCCCGCTTACCAAGCTCACAGGACCAGCCACAAGAGTATTGGCACTATTATAGACACTCGCTGATACGGAACCATAAATAGGATCACTTACAGTCGCCGTTACTGTGAAGCCAGATGTGGAATTCGGTACGTTCGCCGTATAGTTATATACACTTCCGCTCACCGTTTGATCTAATGTAATACCGCTTAATTGTAATGTATCCAAGCTAGAACTAGAGCTTAATGTTGCAAAAATAACCTCTTGTCCATAGCTTATTCCGCTTGCATTCACTGCATAAGCACGCGCATGATAGATGGTTCCGGATTGAAGCCCGGCAAGACTCACTGAAAAGGCTCCTGTTCCCCCGATTGCAGCTACAGCTTTACCATCCACAATGGTCGGATTGGCATTCTTGGAATATACGATTCCTCGCTCCGTGACCATAGCACCACCGTCTGAAGCTATATTTCCTCCAGCAGTAGCTGTATTAGAAGTAATTTGTTGCACTGCTGCATCTGTATAGACAATAGCAGGCATTGCTACAAAAGGCGTCACCGTTACTGCGCTGGTAGCCGTCTTGCCTCCATCCGCCGTCGTCACCGTAATCGTCGCCGTTCCCGGAGCAACCGGCGTAACGAGCCCGTTATTGTCCACCGTTGCAATATTAACATCACTGCTATGCCAGGTAACGCTTTTGTTGTCGGCGTTGCTGGGCGATACCGTTGCCGCAAGCGCAACCGGCGCTCCTCCTGCCTCCAAAGACAGCGTAGGCTTATCCAACGTGACTCCGCTGACCTGAGCACCAATTACGATATTTCCAACGTTTACGCTTTGACCGTCATGGACCGCCGCTGTCGCTTCGCCATTCCCATATCCCGTAGCCGTCACCGTTAGCTTTTTGCTGCCCGGCGTAACATTGTTCAATGTAAAACTTCCGAACGCGTCTGTTGTGGTTGATGATGTTGTCCCGGCTATGGCAACGGTGGCTCCATTGACAGGATTGTTGTTTGTATCCAGCACAGTGCCGCTCAGCGTTCCAGGCGTGTATACCATTTTTGTAGCGTTCTCGGCCGCTATGTATAAAATGCCGAAAGCGTCTTTGCTTAAGGAGAATACTCTCCCCAATGTGGCGGCATCCGCCGCTCCGCCATCCCCTGTATTGCCGCTTGTTCCATTTCCCGCTACCACATCGATGATTCCGGTGGCAAGATCGATTTTGCGTACAACATAGTTGTCATATTCCGCAAAATACAATTGCCCGTCAGAAATAATCATATTGTGCGGACCCTTCAACTTGGCGTCGCTAGCCTGGCCACCGTTGCCGGTGTACCCGCTAGATGAAGGTGTGCCTGCTATAACGGTAACATTATTGTTATTGCTCGTATCGACTTTTTTGATTACATGAGCCGTATAATCGGCCACGTATACGTTGCCGTTCGAATCCACAGCCATACCCATATTCTGATTAAAGCCGGACGCAAGCACCGTAACATTTCCACTCGTATCTACCTTTTTAAGCATGGTTAGAACGTCCGAATAATAGACATTTCCGGCATTATCAATAGCAAGTGCCATGCTCGTCACGTTCGTCGGACCGGAGATTGAAGTAATCGTTCCCTGAGGATCTATTTTTTTCAATCCGGAATTAGCCGCCGCATAAATATTATCATTGGCATCTGTGACAAGTTGATAAGTTGTCGATCCCAAAGAGGCAAATTCGCTTTCAACTCCATCAGTAGAAAGTTTATATATCTTACTCCCTTCCGATGTTTTTACGTAATAAACATTGCCTAATGAATCCGATGTTATTCCTTGAGTCCCTACATTCTTGATTGTGCTTATAATCGATGTTGTCGATGCCGCAGATACCGGGGTACTAGACAACATAAAGCCCGGATAAAATAACATGGCCATAACCATCATTATGCAAACTGATCTTGTGAATAGTCGTCTCTTTCTTGTATTCAACATACATCCTCCAATCATATTTCATTTCCCTTTGATTATTACCTATGAGTAACACTCTACTATAAAATAATCCATGTTTTTGTGATCTGGGCTACAAAAATACGAAATTAATGTATACATTGAATAAATTAAATTTCGCCCTATTTATGATAAGGTTCAGCGTAACGGGTCTATCGGCGAAAATTATTAAAGGAGCTGACGCGGTGCATAGTTTCGAAATAATTCGTTTCTGAATCTGACCATCGTCTGTTTGGAAAAATCCCACAAAAAAGCACCGGCTCACGATGTTATCATGAAACCGGCGCTTATTCGATCGTTTCCACATATACGTTCAAATGGGGCTACTTTAACAAACGTGTCAATGGCGACGAGCCGTTCGTTCTATGCCATCGGCGATTACTTTATACAGTTGGTGCGGCAGGTCGTGTCCCATGCCGTCAACCAACATTAGCTCGGCGCCCGGGATTGCAGAAGCCGTGTCCTCGCCACATGCCGGGACGAACAGGGGATCGTCCACCCCATGAATGACAAGCGCTGGTACTTTTATGGTCGCCAGCCGCGGACGACGGTCACCGGAAACAGCGATCGCGGCAATTTGTCGTCCGACACTGCCTGGATCGTAAGCTCGCTGGGCTTCCTCCAGAATAAGTGCCCGATACGCGTCTTCTTCGAATGGATAGCCAGTGCCTGCGATGCGTTTGGCAAAAGAGAGGCTGTGCGCCAAAAATCCTGCTTCGTCCTCAAAGGGGTTCGGTGCCGGTTTAGTCATCATCGCCATGACATCCGGGGAAGCATGCGGAAGGGTGGGATTACCGGTACTAGACATAATGGAGGTGAGTGATAAAACCCGTTCAAGGTACGCACTCGCTGCAATCTGGGCGATCATTCCGCCCATCGACCTGCCAACGAAATGTGCCCGGTCAATTGAAAGGGCGTCGAGCAGTCCAATAGCGTCGCCTGCCATGTCATCGAGAGTGTAAGGGATGTCCGGTCGTTGTCCTGACATGAGCGCAGTCGCCAGTGCGTCAAAATCCAGCGCCCTATAATGGTTAAAGTGTGTCGAGCAACCTACGTCGCGATTGTCAAAGCGGATTACGCGAAAGCCCCGATCCGCCAATATCTCACAAAACGGAACCGTCCATCGAATCATCTGGGTTCCAAGCCCGGCGATGAGGATGATAGCCTCGTCATTTTCGTTACCGAAACTGTCATAAGCCAAATCAACGCCGTTGACTTTCACCATATTCATGATCTCGTTTTCCTCCAATTCATTCGGTGTCGGAAGTTCTGCCATAGGCAGAAGGCGCGAATCTTCGATCGCTTCATTCACAAATGTTCTTTAGAGAACGCATTAGCGGCTAATCTTTTGACATGGTTTCTGATATCAGGCGCCCAGTCAGCGATGAAGTGGTGAAAGCGATCCAAATCACCAGCATACAGTGCCCGCAGAGCTTCTTCGTATTGATGGAAGTTCCCGGCCATGGCTGTCATAAAGTTATGTGTTGCTTCTTGTGACTCTCGGATATTGCTCTGTTTGTCTCCAGCTCGGCGAGCCTCATCAATGAGTTTTCGCAACGTTACCGAAGCCCCTCCAGGTTGACTCTTGAGCCATTCCCAATGCCGTGGCAATAACGTAACCTCACCGGAAACAACCCCCAGCTTGGGTCGACCGACCCGCCTCGCAGGCTGATCATTCATTTCCGCACCGGGTAAGTCACCAAACTGTTCTCCTAATCGTTTGAGCACATCATCTGTCTTCCCGCGAAAATCAACATCTACTGGCTTTCCCGTGGAATCGTCAAATAAAAGCAGCTGTGTGAGGCCACCGTCATCCAAAGCATCCTTCACTGTAGTAACAACGTGCTGTAACGAACCACTGGCGACGACTCGCACGCCCAAAAATGCCGTGCAGTAAACACGCGTTAGAGCATTAATCATGCTGACCTCCTCTATGAATGTCTCACCAATTATACCCGGATAAAAATAAAATTTCAATATTACCCGGGTAAAATATATTTTTTGTTCGTTATGGAGGGTTTTCGCCGTCACTTATGGTGTGGTTCACCATAAGGCACCCGATAGCGGGGTGCCCTTCGTAGATCTTATTGATATCGTGGAAGCTTGGCGGCTTAGAAATCATCTATACTATTCTGCCGAACGCTTAAAACCACGTTGCCTTTTTTATGGCCCTGCTCCACGTAGCGGTGAGCTTCCGCCGCTTGCTCCAGCGAATAACGGCGGTCAACGACCGAACGCAACGTGCCGGCCTCGATCAGTTCCTTCAAGTAAATCAAGTTTTCGGCGCTTTCCTTCATTGTTTCGCCAATCACCTTCTTGCCGCTCGTCAAGTTGATCCATAAACCTCGAACGATTAGCAATGGGCTTACTTGGACCGCTTGCAAGTAGAACCCTCCGGGTGTCAGAAGCTTGATGCAAACCTTGAATGGACTCTTCCCAACCGTATCGAAAATAATATCGTAAGCCGGACCGCCATCCGAGAGCCGTTCTTTCGTATAATCGATCATACAATCGGCACCGAGCGATCTTACTAACTCCACATTCGATGTGCTGCATACTCCGGTCACTTCCGCGCCGAAATGCTTGGCCAGCTGCACCGCATATGTCCCGACGCTGCCTGAAGCGCCATAGACGAGCACTCTGCTGCCGCGCCGGATGTTGCCCTTCCGGAGGAAATGCAAGGCCGTACAGGCGCCGACCGGAACCGCGGCCGCCTCCTCGAACGTCATGTTCGCCGGCATCGGTGCGACACTTCCCGTCTCCGGCAGGCATTTGTATTCGGCATACGCACCGAAACTGGCACCACAGGCGGCATACACGGCATCTCCTGGCTTGAATCGAGTGACGCTTCTGCCCGTCGATTCGACTACGCCGGCTAATTCGAATCCAAGAATCTTGATTCGTTTCGGTCTCCATAAACCGTTGAACAGCCGTGCCAGGAAAGGATCTGCCTTACGTAATCGCCAATCCCCCGCTGCGGCTGTTGCCGCATAAACCTTAATCAGGATCTCGTCGTCTTGCATTACCGGCTTGGCGACCTCCCGCAGCTGCAAGACATCCGGTGGCCCATACCGCTCGTATACGATTGCTTTCATCCCTACCCCTCCATTTCTACGGTCCCAGTTCCGCGCGGGTGTAATGCATTTTTCCTTTTGGACCAGACCGAGTACCCCAACCAAGCCAGACCCAACCCTACCGGCACCGCCAGTATCCGATCGTACGGGTGGTGGATCAGCGAAGACAGCGGGAGGGGCAGAAGGGTCCCGACGGTAAGCAGACCGGCAGCCCAGCGCGACAGAATGCCTGCTCGGAGCGTAGCGATGCCGAACAGCAGCCCGCCGAGCAAATACAAGCCCCCTGTTACCGAATAGATCGTTTCGAGGAAGCCGACATTGTTATCGCCGACATTGCCGCTTGGAATTCCCAACATGCCCTCGACAAAGGTTGGCGATTCGGCAGCGAGCGGTGGCGAGACAAAGGCTTCGATGAATTGAAAAGCCATTGTGAGTGCATAGAAGATGCTCAACAGGAGATAACCGGCCAAACCGGGCCAACCGGCCTTCTCCACTTGCCTTGCGTAGATCCCCGTTACGCCGAGCATGCCCAGAAAGCACATGGAGACGCCCAAGTAGTGAACAATGGCCCATCGACCGGTGTTGACTGACGAAAGAATATCGGCAGGATGGATCATCTGAACGACAATAAACAGGATCCCTGCCAGCATAGCGGCTATACCTGCGAAACGGATAAGATTCGGGGCTGTAATAGCGGCTCGCCGATTGGTTTGCGTATGCTCGCTACCCTTTAGAACTGCGGTAGGTTGATTCGTTGTCATAGGTTTGTCTCCTTTTTTTTCGAATGATTAGGATATTTGTTCTCGTTGCTATTCGGACCATTCGCCTGATTGGGATCAAGCTGGAGGACCGAGACCAAAGGCAAGCCGAGATCGCGAACTTTCCTGAGCACGCCGTGCAATGCGGGCTGATCGACCACTTGAACAGTGAGGATGGTTGTTCCGTCGCTTTCGTGGGTGAGGCTTAACCCCTCGAACCTATAAATCCACCGGTCATCAAGGTGGCCCTTGAGTCGAATTTCATACAGATCGGGGTTGTGATGTTCCTCTGTGGAACCGTGTGTTTCACTCATTTTTTACCGCCGCCGCCTTCCTTGCTTCTTCACGTAGACCAATGAGGTGGAATTGTTCCTTGCATAATTAAAAATACACGTACATAGGGTGAGTCCGCATCACCACATGTGGTGAGTGACGTGGTGATTTTTTCAACAAGGGACTTGCTGAAAATGAAAAACGCCCGGCAATTGTGCCAGGGCGTGGGGGGATGAACTATTCAACTATTCAAGCTCACTTTAATAGATCGAGTTCCTCAGCGCGGCGGACGGCTGCCCGACGGTTATTTACCTCAAGCTTCTCGTAAATGTTCTTGGTATGGGTCCGTAAGGTGTTCAGGGACACCTTGAGTTCGCGGGCCATATCCGGGCCGCTCAAGTCGGTTCCGAGCAGTCGAAGCACGTCGCGCTCACGTTCGCTTAGCGGTTCTCTCAGAGGTTTGCGCATAACCGGTATGGCAAGAATTCTGCCCTCTTCTTTCCCAAATGCCGTCAGGAGGCGTCGGACATAGTTCGGGGCTATCCCCTCTTTCTCAGCCGCTTCCAGCAGGACCTCCATTGGCCGGCCTTCGTCTGCAAAGATTCGGACGTAGTCTTCCCGCTCGGCAAGCGTTAAGGCTCGTTCCAGAAGCAAAAGCGCTGCAGGGATGTCGCCTTGCATATGGCGAGCAATTGCCTGCAACACCAGGATTTCGATCGCGCTTCCCGTCCTTCCTCCTTCTTCGGCTGCTTGAAGGAGACGCTCCAGGAGACTGATCGCCTCAAGTACGGTTCGATCCGCACGGTCACTTCTATATTGGGCCAGAATCACCCTTGCCAGGATGATGTGCTCGAATTCGCGCAGGTAGCAAAGATCGTCCTTGGCGGACAGGCCTTGCTCCCGTGCCCAATCGAGGGCTTCACCTAACCTCCCCTGCTTAACCCGCACCCGCGCCTTTAACGCCGCTATAGGACGTACATTTAGGAAGAAGTCGTCCACATACAGAGACTCCGCCTCGCAGAGAAGATCGTGCGCGTCGTTCAAATCCCCTTCGGCCTCCCGTATTCGTGCCATTGCGACTCGCCAACGATACCGGTATTGCGGGAACCCAGTGTGTTCACCCTGCTCCTTGCTTCTTAACAGGTTCCGTGTGGCGGCTTCCAGATCGTCATGCTCGCGGCAAAGTTCGCTCATTCCTACGTAAATGTCTGCCGTCCCCCGCAGAGCAGGCTCGCCATGTTCCGCCGCAAGCTGCAATCCCCGCTCATAGATGTGCATCGCCTCGCGGAGTCGGCCTTGTGCGATCCGTATTTCGGCCAAAGCGATGGAGCCATTGATCGCGTCGGAGATAGCCCCAGCCTGCTGCACGCTTGCTATGCCACCGGCAAATATCCGGCGCGCCTCCTCGAGATCCCCGTTCCTCCATAATGCGAGTCCCAGAAGCGCAGTCGCCGCTCCGCGCGGAAGATGGTCATCCTCGGGCACGAGTTCGAGCGTTCGCCGCGCGTAGTTCATGGCGGCGGGCACATCACCGAGAACCAAGGCTAGTCCGGCCCGGTACACGGTGATCAAACCCGGGAGACGGCGAAATTCCTCTTCGTCCACAACGACCATTTTGACCGGGCTGCCCTGCTGTCGTTCACCCTGATCTTCCACTGTCTCAAGCCATTGTTCGGCGTCTCGCAGTCGGACCTCAACGGCATCTAATTTG
Organism: Paenibacillus sp. MY03; assembly: GCF_002165585.1. Taxonomy (NCBI): domain Bacteria; kingdom Bacillati; phylum Bacillota; class Bacilli; order Caryophanales; family Paenibacillaceae; genus Paenibacillus; species Paenibacillus sp. MY03. Next base: position 212,710 of record NZ_MXQD01000011.1, read on the forward strand.
CCTCCGGCCAGCAACGCCCCGGCATACCAGACGCTGAGCACAGGTCTGCAACGGATCAGTTCGTCGGGGAGCTCCTTCAGCCATTTCAACATCACGGCCTCTTGTCTGCTCCTGCGCAAGGCTGGTATCGCCAGCTCGATCAAGTCTGCCGCCCGCCCGAAATCATTGCCGGCCAGCGCGTGTCGGATCGCATCGTCCGGCAAGCCATGCCGCTCGAACCATATGCTTGCGCGCTGATGTAATGCAGCCACCTGATCGGGCTGATCCGACCTCAAATGGACAGAGAGAACCTCGGCGAAGAGGTGATGATAACGATACCATTGGCGCCTGTCATCCAGCGCAACGACAAAGAAGTTGCCTCGCTCCAAGGATTGGAGCCGCGCTATGCCATCCACCTGGCCGGTGATGGCATCACATAACGGTCCATGCAACCGGTCGAGAATGGAGGTCTGAAGCAAAAAGTTCCGGGTCTGGTCGGACTGGCACTGAAGGACCTCTTCGACCAAATAGTCCATAATGTACCGATTGTCTCCGGCAAATTCCTGAATGAACGTAGGGATATCCTCGCGCCCTTGCATCGAGAGCGCCGCCAGCTGAAGCCCCGCGATCCAGCCTTCGGTACGGGTTTCTATCGCCATCATTTCGTCGGCCGTAAGATTCAGACCCATGACCTGATCGAGGAACGCGGCCGCTTCGCCGGGAGTAAAACGCAGGTCGGTGTCGCGCAGCTCAGTCAAGTGGCTCCGGGCGCGTAATCGGCCCAGGGGAAGCTGCGGATTTTCGCGTGTGGCGATGACAAGGTGCATTTGTGGAGGGAGATGCGCGATTAGGAAGTTGAGAGCACCGTCGATCCATTCGGCATCAATAACATGGTAGTCGTCCAGGACGAGGACGAATTTGTATGGGAGAGCTGAGATTTCATTCAACAAGATCATTAGAATCGATTCGATTGACAGTGGATTCGGGGATTTGAGTGCAGTAACCGTGCCACCTCCAATATTGTCCTCAATCGTCTGCAGAGCAGCGACAAGGTGAGACAGGAAGCGCACAGAGTCGATATCCCCTTCGTCCAGCGACAACCATGCGACAGGTCGGTCGCAACCAGCGACCCATTCACTGACCAGCGTAGTTTTGCCAAAGCCGGCAGAGGCAGAGATGAGGGTCAGCTTGCGGTCCAGACCCTCGTTTAGCCGATCGATCAGGCGCGGTCTTTGGACAACGTTTGTCCGTGGCACGGGGATAAACAGTTTTGTTGCTAAAATGGTCATGTTCATCGATTTATACTCACATTCAAATGAGTTCCGCCCGTATTTTTTAAAATAAGGATCACCCGCTCCATCCTACTACTTCATATGATTCATTTTATCGTCGATTTTAGCTTTTCACCACTTCATATTTACGCTTATGTTATTGCCCGATAGCAAGGTCGTTTAAAATGGGGTTATAAACGAAACAAACCCGGCCTATAGAAAGGTCCGAGTTTGGAATAAAGTTGTTAAATATTCATTGACCTTACGCCTCCCGTTAAGCTGAACAGGCTGCCGAGAGTCAACTTTGTAAAGCGAAATATTTACCAAAAGGTAGGAGCAGGTGGTTCGTCTATTTTCATACGGAGTAAACTATAAGGCTTCTGCCGCAGGTCATCTCCATAATGAAATCTTGCCTGCCGATGTAATTGGTTCACGATGAAATATAAGTATTGATCTGGACCAATAGAAAAAGTATCCGGCCATAAAATTCTCGGATCATGTGCGATGGTTTCCATTATTCCATTCGGCAATATCTTTCGAATACTATTGTTTTCATAGTCTCCAGCGTAAACGTTTCCTTTTGCATCGGTAATCATTCCATCTGAAGCACCTTTTTCTCCCCAATACTTCACGTGAGATTGTACATTCATATCCGGTATCGTTCGGTCTCTTAGGGCTTCCGTTGAAATCGAGTACAGATGACGACTGGAGAGAGGACAAAAATACAACATCTTGCCATCCGGGGAAATCGCTATACCATCGGATGCCAATCTAAAGGGTGAAGCAGATCCATCTTTGTTTCGATTCATCAGGATTTTACCTTCGACTTTCGGTAAGAAAAAGCGATCGGGTGAAGTTGAATTTGCCCCGTTTAACCGTCTCCAGGCATAACCGGTTTCTAAATCAACGACAATAATGGCTCCTGGTCCTCGGGAAGACGAATCCGTTATATACGCATAACCTGCTTTACCAACACGAAAGTCAACTCGGACATCATTCAGATAAGTGGTTGGAAGGACAACATCCTCCGTAAATGTATATACCCTTCTTATGGTATTTGAATTTAAATCTACAGCGACTAACTTCGCCCCCCCTTTGATGGGTTCCGAGAAATTAGGAGCCCCCGTATCCAGTACCCAAAGCGTTCCCTTTCCATCCGCAACGACACTTTGGACACTAACGAAGGACGTTGTGATATTCGTTGGGCTTACCACATTGGCGTCTAAACTAGGATAAGGCTGCAATGTGCCGCTAACGATTTCAGCCACCGTAAATTTAACGTCGTCTCCCCATTTCGGAAAGCAAATAAAAATGCGCCCCGTTTCAGAAACAGTAACACCTGTAGGCATAGCTCCGTAAAATAAAAAAACCGCCTCAAACTTACCGAAATACTTTTCACTCGGTAACATCACTTGTATAAATCCTCCTCAACAGGTTCGAACTGCTATCACCTATTTATATGACTGAATGTGGTTCAAGTGCCCGGATTATAAAATAATTTTACAGGAAAGTACACTATACATAGGAGCCTCTTTCCTTGTACAAGCTATGGCCATGGACATGGAACCGTTAGCCGGAAGGGGTATAGTGCAGTCGACCATCGAGCAGTCGCAAAATTATATTGAAGAAGCCTTCAAAACCACTATTAAAGTGGAATTGAAGGCTCCTTTTTGTTAGCCTTGACCATTTAAATGGGGGCAAAAAACCAAAAACGACTTGGGACTGCCTCTATTGTTGGTCCGGCAGACCTAACGCGTTTGCCGAAGTTTGCGCTTGATCTAAAAATTCCTCTGCTTGGGTCAATTGCTGCCGGGCCGTCTCCAAAGCTTGTGAATTTGTTGCCGCATTAGATTCACTTATCGAGCTTATCGCCTGATTTAAAGCCGTTTGCGCCTCAGAAACCGCGTTGGATGCATGCTGCTCCAGCGTATTGCCGCTCGAGTGAAGTGTGCCTTCTGCCGGTTTTCTTGCATATTCGGTCGCTAGATCAATTTTGTTTTCATTGGGCAAGATGATTCCTCCTTCATTGAGCAAAGATCAATACCTTAAACAGAAATAAGTATGCGGTTGAGATTTTGTTTATATTCTTGCGACTGCATGGGAATATTCGGACCCCACATTTCCGGAAATCATTTCAGAATAGGGATCCAATGCGTTGGAAAGTCTAACGTTGATAAATGAAAGGAAGGGATAATTCCTCAATGAATATGTCAACTCTAGCGCCACACGAATCGATGGAACTACATGAAGCGCTAAACTTCAAAACGCTCTGCCTCGCTAAGTCAAAACTTATGCAAGGCTTGGTTTTTGACCAAGAGCTCAAAGCGTTGATGCAGAAGGACGTCATATTATCCACACAACAGATCGCCGAGCTCCAGGCCATCTACGCAAGAGCTCCATTCCAAGCGCCTGTTCCGAATAGCCCGACACCTATCACTCATTAAAGGGGAACGCCCATGAACACCGATTATTTAGACCCGATTAATTCATTAAATATGCCCGAGATGGCAGATATGACATTTGCAATGGACTTCCTTATTCGGGCCAAGGAAGGTGTGCGAAATTTGTCCATCGCCCTGACGGAAACGGCTTCTCCCGATGTAAGAGTGCTGCTGCGCAATCATCTTATGCAGGGGATTGCACTGCACCAAGAAATCACGGAGCTTATGATTCGCAAAAAATGGTTCCATCCTTACGAGCTGAACGAACAGTACCAACTCGATCAGCTTTCAGCGAAAAATACGGTGATGATCGGGCAGATGAATTTGTTCCCGGATGATACGTCGCGTAAAGGGATGTTTGATCGGACCCCAGATGAACATATTGGAGGACATAATGCATGAAGGCGGTAACGTATCAGGGGATTAAAAATGTCGTGGTCAAAGAGGTACCGGATCCGAAGATTGAGAAACCGGACGATATGATCGTAAGAGTCACCAGTTCCGCCATTTGCGGTTCGGACCTTCACCTAATTCACGGGATGATCCCTAACCTTCAGGAAAACTATGTCATCGGGCATGAACCGATGGGGATTGTTGAAGAAGTAGGCCCTGGAGTGACCAAGGTAAAGAAAGGCGACAGGGTGATCATCCCTTTCAACATCGCTTGCGGAGAATGTTTTTTTTGTAAGAATCAGCTGGAAAGCCAATGCGACAATTCAAACGAACATGGGGATATGGGTGCATATTTCGGCTACTCCGGAACAACCGGTGGTTACCCTGGCGGGCAAGCCGAGTATTTACGAGTTCCGTTTGCTAATTTCACCCACTTCAAGATTCCAGAAAACTGCGAGCAACCAGACGAAAAGCTAAGCTTGATCGCCGATGCCATGACGACGGCATTCTGGAGCGTAGATAACGCCGGCGTCAAGAATGGAGATACAGTCATCGTGCTCGGCTGCGGTCCGGTCGGACTTCTGGCCCAGAAATTCTGCTGGCTGAAGGGAGCAAAGAGGGTCATCGCCGTCGACTATGTCGATTATCGCTTACAGCATGCGAAACGAACAAACAATGTGGAAATCGTAAACTTCGAACAGGATAAAAATATTGGCAACAATCTCAAGGAAATGACCAAAGGCGGCGCCGATGTCGTGATTGATGCGGTAGGAATGGACGGCAAGATGAGCGATCTCGAATTTCTAGCCAGCGGTTTGAAACTGCAAGGCGGCACCATGAGCGCATTTATCATTGCGTCTCAGGCTGTCCGCAAAGGCGGGACCATCCAAGTCACTGGGGTATACGGCGGACGCTATAACGGATTCCCGCTCGGCGACATCATGCAGCGCAACGTGAATATCCGTTCCGGACAAGCTCCGGTCATTCACTACATGCCGTATATGTACGAGCTGGTTACGTCGGGCAAAGTAGACCCTGGAGACATTGTTACGCATGTCATTCCGCTCGGCGATGCCAAGCGCGGCTATGAAGTGTTCGATACGAAAACAGACGATTGCATCAAAGTCATCTTAAAGCCCTGAATATGGGTAAAAACAGGGGAGGACAATCCGAATGAATTCCAATTACGCTTTGCATGAGATGCTGGAGGTTCATGAGATGGCTGCGTTCAAGACCGTTTGCATGACCAAATCCAAAACCATGCAAGCTCTGGTAACCGACCCGGAGCTCAAGCAAATTTTGCAGCAAGATGTGCAATTATCACAGCAGCAGCTTCAGGAGCTCGGTGGAGTTCTGTCTAAAGTGACCCTAACCTAAAAGGAGGATAGAAACATGAATACCCTACTCGAACACATGACAGGGCTTCATACGCTGACCGACGACGTGATCGCAATGGATTTTTTGATGAACGCCAAGAGCGGAGTCAGAAACTACGCCATGGCCGTAACCGAATGTGCCACCCCCGAAATCAAGCAAATTTTGATGAAACAGCTCGACGAAGCTATAGACTCCCATGAAAAGATAACAAACTATATGATGCAGCGGGGCCAATACCATCCCTACCATATTCCGGAGCAAATTCAGCTTGATCTAAAAAATATTCAGACCGCTATGAACATTCCGTCTTAGTTTTGCTTAAATAAACAAAGCTTAATTCAATAAGGTCACCGAAGTAATCGGCGGCCTTATTATCGATGATTTAACTATCGCGTCCCTGAGCTCTCCAGCCCCGCGTCAAGGGATAAAAAAACGAAGACATCTGCTTGAATTTGCAAAGAGGGGATGCCTCTTTGATTTTTAGAGGTTCCGCTAGGAAGAGAAGATCGTTTTTGTCGTCGTCATAGGGGGGATAGGCGCGGTCGGGTTTGTCAATACGATGAATGCCGGAATGTCGGTTTACGATAAACCAATGAAGAACAGCGGCAACAGCGCGAAACAGTTGTTCTTGCACCACGAAGCGGCGGATCGGTTTGCAATGGATCCCGCTTTCGAGGATTTGGCCGAACAGGAGGATATCCAGACGGCGAAATTCGCCGCCAAGCGGCTCGAATATCGCGCCACTAACCACTTGGTGCTGAAAGGAAGCCCCTTCTCTTTTGAAGCGTATGACATACCGATTTTGCATCGGCGTCCTTTCCTTGCTCATCACTTTTTGCATCCGTCCGCAGATATAAGCGCATCGAGGTAGTGCTGTGTCCCGTTAGGTGAATCATTATCAGCAATTGATTACACCACAAATTTCTCAAGAGCAACAGCAACACCATCGTTATCATTTGATTCGGTAATGTGTTTTGCACAATTTTTTAGCTCAATTATCGCGTTTTCCATAGCGATCGGATATCCGCACTTATGGAATAGTCCTAAATCGTTAAAGTCATCCCCGAATACCATTACATGTTCTGACTTCACCCCGATATCATTAAGTACCCATTGCACGGCTTCTTCCTTTGAGGCCGATTTTTGCATGATTTGAACCAATACTCCTCCATCGGTTGCGATTACATTCACATGGTCGCCGAATTGCTCGATAACGTCCCTCCATCTGCTGTATCCATGAACCAATATTTTGGTTGGGGATATTGAACTAATGAAATCCTTATCAACAACCGGGGGTTTATGATCATTTGGACGGATACCGAAATGACCGAGTTGCGAGTCGGGAATTGGTGTACACGTATACCATGAGTCATTGACCTCGTATGAAATTATCGATTGAGGTGCATGTAACTCGATGAAATTGTTAATCTGTTGGCTAATCTCCATTGGGATACTAATGTGCCGCTGAGTTTGCTTAGACTTGCATGTTATTAGAGCACCATTGTAATAAACCAAGTAGTCTACAAAAGGAAAATTCTTCACAAATCGATTAGCAGCTCTAGGCGGTCGCGCCGTGGCAACGATAATATGAATTCCAGAATCATAACACCTTTTAACAGTCTGATAATTTCTAGGTGATATGGATTTGTCGCTGCCGAGCAAAGTTCCGTCCAAGTCTAATACAATTGCCTGTATGTCCGACATCTGCATCTCCCCTCACAATTAATTCTTCCAATAATAATCTAGTTTCAAGAGAGATGCTAGACTCACTATTAAATTAATCTCCCGTTACGCCATATTGAAATGCATGTCGGCTTGGGAGTATTTACAGCGGGTAACCTTATAGTGGTAAAATATAGATAAGAATTTTATAGTTAATCATCCTGGCCGCGGGGAATCCCCTTCACCGCTCAGGGTGCGGGTAGTTTTCTCGGGAGGGCGATGCCAATGAGGGATACTGCTGAGGGTCAGCAGAAACACGGGCAGCAAGAACATATCGAGACGCTGCCGCTGTTCTCCACTACGGATAAGAACGGACGGATGACTATGCTCCCGCCGGGACGTCGCGCTGGACGCGCGGCTCCGCTGATGCCGTGGCTGCTTACAGCCGCTGTACTGTGGGCGCTGACAGGCTCCGTGCCGTTCGGCGCACTGCTCGGCATGGCGCCAACACCGGCGATTAGCATGGTGCTCGGTCATCCGGTCACAGTTGGGGTCGCCGTTTTGCTGCTGTTTGTGGCAATCAGTATGACCGCTACAGCGTACTCGCGATCGATTGAGCAGTTCGGGCAGACCAGGGTGGCCGGCCTGTTCGCGACGCTATCGGTAACAGGAGGGCTCGCAGCAGTCGCGGGAATCCTCCTGTTCTGGACACTGACAAGCGACCTGTCTCGCCCCTTTGACCTCGAGGCCATAGCGACATCGCAGACGATCCCCCTAGAGCTCGGCGCCGTCGTCGGAGCTAGCTTCGCCCTATGGGCCGCCATTACACTCCTGCGGTTGCCCGGCTCTATCGCCCACGCCCGGCGGCGTCAGGTGGACATCGAGCGGCTCCGCAAGGAGGGTTTGTCATGCATCGGAACGTTGACCGCCTTGCATTTTACTAATAGTTGGCTCTTTAATCTCCCGATTTTCAAGGTTGAGGTACATTATATCGTTGACGGTGCTCCTCGTGTCGTCTCAGCATACATGCGCACCAGCGCCGACCGCGTCCCTGTCGTCGGGTCGATACTGGTCGTGCTGACCGACGATCGCGGAACCACCCACGTGGAGCTGGACCAAGAGAGCGGAGCGACATTCGAGCCGGACGTGGGGAAGTACGCCCCGTCAGACGGTTAATTTGGCGGCCCTGATGCAACACGGTTATAAGGAGTTCAATTCAATACGGAGCTAAAGCTTTTGTTTGCCGTTACTTGTGGAAAGTCTCCCCACGATCCATGCCTCTGTATCCGAGCTTACATTCTTTGCTGCGTCGATGGAATCATGACGTTCAAGAAATGCCGAACATTTTAAACTGATTCGTTTAACCATGTTTCCGTTCCCATTTTTGATGCTATTTTAGAATGTTTTTCTCCAAGTGTAATTGTCGAAGAAACAAAAACAAGGGAAGACCCAGTGAAGGACCTACCAGTAGCGTACCTGCAATCGGCAGCCATAAATATTTCATTCTCTTTCTGGTGCCTTCTAACAGAATGAATCCCATAAGCACGATCGCGGTAACTAAAACATCCATCCATGCAAAAGCTCCGATACGAGTACTGGTTATGGCTTCAAATAGGAGAGATAGATCGAGGCCGTTGCGCACGACCCAGGGGATGAATTGCGAATAGGGCAAGACGAGTCCCAAAAGAGATAATACTCCGTAAAAGTACTTCATTTATAACCCTCCATTATTCTGAAATTTGTAATTCCAAGAAGCTTGCAAAAGTCCGTTTGCTCCATCTTCGCTGCTGCGCGTGACCGCTCTTCAACCCATGTCCCTCAAAGCTCCGTTCCAAGCCCTCAGCGCGATTTTTAAAAAACTTGCCGCTACTTGTGGTACGGCTCAGCTTAACGGGGCTATCGGCGAAAATGGCGAAAGGAGCTGCCGCGGCCAGCTCCTTCGTTGATTTGCTTATAGAGTAGAGGGGCCTCATATCCCCTCACAGCCTTATTACAACTGATAGGGCGGAGCTTTTCCGGCTACAATATTATCAGGATGAACCTCTGCCTGCTCATAATCATTCATACGGAGAAGGATATACTCAACTTCTTCTAACGGCATTTGTAATTGTTGGCTGACTTCATAAAGTCCCATATTCTGCGTAAGAAGTTCCCGTGCTTGATTTATCTTTCCATCTAGCCAATTGTTTTCCAACATCCAACTTTTTATCTTAGCTAAAAATTGATTTTGCGTTTCCTTATCTGCATACTTCTTATATTTAGCAACAGACTCCGACATATAAGTATAGAGATAAATCCCTAATGCCTCACGTTGTTCATTTTTAGACATCAGTTGATACCGTTCATAGGTAATGCTCATGTCTAACGCTAAAGTATTATCATTGCTATCAAAGCGTCTAAATGTTTTTCGGCCATAACTTTCAGGTAACACACGCCAGACAACAATGATATCATACGGAAACTGCCATGTTTCTGCTACTTCTTCTAATGGTAATAGTTCATCACTCAATTGACCTACACACGTTCCATGTGTGTCTAGATAAAAAGCTAGTTTCATTCATGCCTCCTTCTTGTAGACAATATCAATCTCACCGGCAAATTTGAACTCATTATATACTATCAAAGTTTTATCAAACATGACATCTAAGAGGGCTGCTACTTATTCCACAGATGATCTTGTTTTCTTAATATGCACAGAAGGCCACCGAAGTAATTGGCGGCCTTATTATCGGTATTCAACTATCGTTCTCCGTTAGAATGGATTCTTGAGGCATTTTTAGATTTTTTCTATCGGGATACATAAGTACCTCCCTTTAGAAGCTATTAATTCTAGTTTGCTTCTTAATGAAAGGTTTTATTCTTTATCTTGTATTGTACTAGCGTCTCCTATTACCGAAAAACCTGTTGAACTCTTTCAAACATGCACTTTTTGAGCAACATCCCATAAGTATCCGAATGGATCCTTTAATCTTGCTCTTATGTCCCCCCAGAAAGTCTCTTCGGGTTCGATCGGTTAGACCTCGGCATCTCTATTTGTCATCTTTTGGATGAGCCTATAAACATCCTCAACATACATATAAAAAATAACTTGTTGAATATGTTCACTAGTTGGTCCAAATGCATCGTCGTTTCTTTGCTTAGCGTAAGATTAAGACCTAGTCTAGGATGGTTTGGAATCTCGTCATTCTCAAACCTATCTTTTTTTCTCTTCTTGATACTCTCCTTACCCCTTACTCCATCGGGATTTCATGATATAACTCGATTAAGTTTCCTGCGGGATCTCTGAAGTTCACACTCCTTATCCCATATTGTCTAGAAATCGGCTCCGATAAAAAATTAATTTTTTCTTTCAGCTCCAGAAATGACTTGTCTACATCCTTCACCTGAAACACAAGTACCATACGATCATTAAATTGATCGTTTACAGAATGAGCCTCGTTGATTGCATCAGCCATGGTCTTTCTATCAAAAAGAGCTAGCGTGGTGTTTCCTGCATTGAAATCAGCATATCTGCCCTCTTCTGTGCCCCATATAGGTTCAAATCCCATTACATCCCGATAAAATATAAAACATTCTTTAAAGCAATCCACTAATAAGCGAGTGTGAGTTAGTTCCATTTCAATGTTCCTCCAGACTCATATTTTTATAATAGATGCCCAACACCTTACAATCACCATTATAGTTTCTATGTCACTCTTGTTGATTGTAAAAAACGGACTGACTTCAATAAAACATGTATGTTACCTCAACGAATAACGGCAACCGATCGCTTGGCCGGCTGCCGTAATGTCGTGGTACTATTGACTCCCGTTAATTGAATCTTCTTATGTGGTCTGCTCCTTCAGGAGTCTTGCCCACATGTAGAATATACGAAATGGAAGCTGCGCCTCCAGAACTGTCCTACGCGATCTCCTTCTCCTTCTCCTTCTCCTTCTCGCGCAACTTCATTCCCACCTCACTTCTGCTTATCCCCCACCAAATCAATCCGCATACCACCGCTGCAGGAACAATTGCCCATACCCCGGCCCACCTGTACCTTGCCAAGCCCGACCAGATGGACAGATGAGGCAGCAACAGCCAAAATCGTGATAACCGAATCGCTCGTTTGACCGAATCGCCTTTCCATGGAAACTGTGCCACGAATTCCTCAGCGTACCACTGCTCCCATTGCATGCGCAACCATGAAACACCGATGATGAAGAATCCTATTATTAAGGCAAAAGCAGCGGGCGGAGACACCAGTGTTGATGCGTACGACGTTACAAACAGGAATCCGATCCACACCCGAAGAGGCATCATAGATCGCAAAAAAGCTTTCAATCTCATCTCGGCCAGCAGCGTACCCGCATCCGTCCCTCCAAATAAGCGTTGGGAACGCCTGAATAACAGCGGACGCTTCACTTTAACGATGGGCTTCGAAGGTATGATACGGCTCATCAAGAATTCCGTGCTGCTCAATCGCGCGTTGCGTTCGCTTCTGACCTCGGCCTCATAATGAATGCCTGTTCGCAAGCACACGAACAACGACAGCAGGAATACGAGTGACATGCCAATCCAGGCTGGTAGGAAACCGGATGAGCCAGGCGAGAGCATAAGCATCGGTATCAGATAAGCTGCCGCTAATACGATCAGCGTCACGACTTGCAGCAGCCATTGCCGCCAACCTCGCGCGATGTTTTTCAACTGATGGAAGACCATGGATATGAACATTCCGTAAAGCCAAGCATACAGATATGCTGCTCCGATATGCTCCCATTCCATTCCCCCAGCCTTAATCAGAAAAGGTAAGAGTATAGCAAAAGGAATCAGCAGCACAAGCGCCTGCTTCAAGAAGGAATAGAACATGCCGTATCGCTTGAGCATCTGTAGCCATCTTGGCCGTTGCAACAGGAACAACCGATCCGCTTCCTCCACATAGGTTCGAATACGTCCAAACGCCATCAATACAAAAATGACGATCGGGTACAGCGCTGTCCAGGGAATATCAATCGCCCATTCGGGCAATCGTTGCCAAAGCTCCCGATAAAGCCCGCCGAATATGACGAGACCTGGAATAACCAAATATATCCATACCGTCCAATCAAGTACACTATTCCATACCCGGAATTGCTCCTTTCCATTGTTTTTCAACCGGATAAGGAATAAGCGTCCTGGTGTTAACAATGTCTTGTTTAACATCATCTTACCTCCTTACGTCAAAGCAAGGAAGCATTCGGATAACGCGGCATCCTCCGGGCATCCCGCATCTATTCTAACCTGCTGAAGCGTACCTTGCGCCACGACGAACCCTCCATTGATGAGCACGAAGCTCTGGCAGATTTTTTCAGCGGTATCCAGCACATGCGTAGACATCAGCACACCTGCGCCTCGTGAAAGCTCGCTCATCAGCAGCTCAAGGAAGTCGTTTGTAGCGCGCGGGTCAAGTCCAACGAATGGCTCGTCCACTACATAGATATCCGGTTCCAGCAGGAACGCGATAATAAGCATCAATTTCTGTTGCATGCCCTTAGAGAAGTTCACCGGATACAGATGTTTTTGTTCTGTCAGTCTGAACCGGTCCAGCAGGGCTTCTGCTTTGCACTCAAATTCGCCTTCCTTCAGTCCGAATGCGCTTGCCGCAAGCCTCAGATGCTCCCACAGTGTAAAATATTCATAATATATCGGCTGCTCTGGCACATAGGCATAACGTTTGTTCTTGCCTCCCAGTTCAACTTGCCCCTTCACATGGGCCAGCAGGCCAAGAATTGTCTTCACTGTCGTGCTTTTGCCCGCTCCATTCGGACCGATCAACCCAACAAGCTCGCCCGGTGCAACCCGCAGTTGGATATCTCGTATTATTGGTTTATCCTCTTCATAGCCCGCCTCATCAATCGCTATACGCAATACATATTCTTCAGAATTTGTTGTTTTCTCTTCGTTCATCTTAACCACGACATCAGCTCCTAACTCAGGCATACTACAACTATTAATTCCTTTCCTGTCTATGCATTACGAAGCAGCCATCCACCTGGTAACGGCATTTTGTTCAAAGCAACTCAAGTCGAAACAGCCACGCATCCTTGGCGGTGCGATGCGATACTTTGCCGAGAAATATAGAGGAAGTATGGTGAACTTATATACTTTCCTAGGACCAATAAGCAAATATGTTGGATTTCAACCGTCGATGTAATGTTGGATTGAACTAACGTTCTTTGTTAGGAAATCCTATATGGAGTGACCCGAATTGAGTCATGCTACTTGTATAGCGACATATGTCGTTATACAATGTATATGGAGGTGAATAACATGGACAAAGAGATCTTAAAAGGCAGCATTGATATACTTCTTCTCTCCGTAGTCGCACGTAAGGATACTTACGGTTACGAAATTGTCCAGCAGTTGAAAGAGCTTAGTCGCGATACGTATCAAATGAGCCAAGGAACGCTTTATCCTGCGCTCAAAAGGCTTGAAAATAAAGAACTACTTCGTTCCTATTGGGTAGACAACGATTCAAGCGGACGGAGGAAATTCTACTCGCTCACAGAAACCGGACGGGCGGAGTTGAACGATAAACTGGCAGCTTGGGATCAAGTGCATTCACTGATCCAATCGTGCAGAAAGGCGGGCTTTGCTTGAAAGATTTTGATACATATTTAACGAATATTCTCAAAAACGTTGACGCCTCATTGGAGACAAAGCATGACTTGTACGCAGAGTTCCTCGATCATCTGGAACAACTACGTAGGAGCTATGTCGCAGACGGAGCAAAAAATGAGCACGCGATAAAGATGGCTATTGACGATTTTGGCGAATCGGAGCTTGTGGGAGGCTTGATTAACAAGGCGATATCACCGAATCGAAAATGGCTGCAAGCCTTGTCGTGGTTCGTCTTTACGTCTTATGCGCTAATCGTTGTTTACCAACTATTCTTGACCCAAACGCGACTTATACTACGCAGCATGGGACAACCTCATCCCAACTTGACTCCGTTCCAAAGCATTCTGCTATACGCCAACGGTTACCAGAATTATAATTTTGATACTTGGTTTTTTAATCTCTTCGGCAACGTGCTGCTATTCGTTCCTCTCGGATTCATGCTGCCGATCCTGTTCGCTAAAGCGCGGCGTTTCTCTACGACCATCTTTTGGACGATGCTGGCCAGCCTCACCATCGAACTGACCCAGCTAGGTACGCGGCTCGGCTCCTTTGACGTAGACGATCTCATCTTGAACACCCTCGGAGGTGCGTTTGGATATGGAGCATGGATAATATGCGCTGCGGTTTGGCGGCTTGCATTGCGAAAGTTGCGTACTTCACTGGAATAATTGGAGAAGACAAAGCACAACGAATAGACAGTCGATCTTACTGGCGGTCTATTCGTTGTGCTATCTTTTCTGTTAATGTAATCAGTCTTCATTTTCACTTTCATTCTGTTGAGTTATTTTGTTTTGTTTGTAACGCACAATGGCCACTGGTAAGTTCCCAATTCCCATAAGAAAACAAAGTATAGGTGGTATCAACTGTGGCAACGAAGGGTAATTTGGTTTCCCGTCGCCTACAGCTCCGATTTTAGGTTGATAAATATCCCAATAATTATAAAGCACCAAGATTACCGGCAATATAATACATACGACACATACAGCTATATGAAATACAAATCTGTTCAAAAGCCATCCCCTCCAAACAGCGTAATAGACCTCCTTATAAATCTCAATGTAATGTTATATTTATCCTTTTATTGGAGGTTGTGTTAAATTTCCCCTTAGGTTGATGAAGGCCCGTTAGGCCGATTTTATTTATTGACGTCCTTCGAGCGTCAACTGACTCTGCTCCCCTGTATGTGAATCATCTCCAATTGAAAACCTCTTCAACTGTCCGGACCGAGGAGCATTGCTCCAAAGTGTGAATATGGTGTTAACTGATCCTGAATTTCGGAAAGAAAGCATTTATAAATCATCTAAAAGGACATAAACTAAGGGATTTCTTAAGGGATTTTCTCTTGTCCTAACTGGTATTTGATCAAAATCATGTGTATGATGGTCGCCCAAAAGAAGCAGAGAAAAGCATACCATCCAATGTCCTTGAGAGGTGATCCAGGGAAAATCAGCAAAAACACAACTTTTTTTGACGAGGGGGCGTTTATATTAAAAAGGAAGGATGTGCACAATGAGGAATTTGAGGTATTATTTTGCTGGCTTCTTGAGCTGCGCGCTATTGCTGGTTTTAACCGCTGCAGTCATGCCCAACACGATTCAAGCCAAGCTGTTTAAAAGCAAAGTAACGATTCACAATGGTAGTACAATCGTAACCATTGACGGTACAGGAGCGGACGGCATCATTAACTATAACAACAAAACCTATGTCCCGCTACGCTTGTTTGCGGAATCGATGGGGGCACAAGTAAAGTATGAAGCTGCTTCAAGTGCAAATGGTAATGTGCATCAGATTGAGGTTTTTAATCAGTTGTTTTTGGACAAACTGCGTTTGAGCGATCCGGGTGGCTATGTAACCATTGGCAACCTTGCAGGTAAAGAAGGAGAGACGATAACGGAAGGAATTATTAAAATAAACAAGGATCTGAAGGGTAAGATCATTAGAATTTTCCCAATTGATGCCGATGGGCAGTGGGGGAACTACTCAACCTTTGTGTATATCGATAATCAGGCTGCACAGCCACCAAAAGCAGGTGAAGTGAGAACGTTCCAAACCCAGGTAGCCCGGTCGCCGATTGAATCCTATCGGGTATCCGTTGAAGATGCCGTGAACAAGTTCCGCTCTGATCCATTGCCAATCGATTTTAATACTAAACCGTTCTTCGGTAGATTGGTACCGGCAAATGATAGTGGTCCCTTTATAAAAGGCAAGATCATCGCCTATTCGTTAGATTTCTATAATACGAGTGGCAACACTGTTGTAGTCGATCCTGCCCCGTTATACTTTGTTGTCTATGAGGAAAAAGAAGGTGTAGGAAAAGGAAAGCTCGTTTACAAAGAAAAAATTACTGATCTACAAGGAAAGCTACTGCAAGGCGAAGGTTACCAAGCAACGCTGATGTGGAACCAAACAACGAATGACGGCAAACCTGTTGTAGCTGGAAAATATTTGGCCGGAGTCGAAATTCCAGAGAAGATCAGCTATTCAAATGAAAAAACGAAAACAAAAGAGAGCTCCCAGCTAAAATTCCAGTACGGATCCTTGTTTTCGCTTGAAATCAAAGGATGAGGGGCGCGTAATTTTGCCCCCTGTCAAGGGGCTTTTTAAAAGGAAATGATGAAGCTTTACTAGACGGAGAAAATAAGTCTATAGCTGCATTGGCTCTCTGAGAATATGATGTTTAGCGAAGTTACCTCTTCATTGATGTAACTACATACATATCGAAAGCTTTATGTTAGTTTGTTACCCCCATATTTTCTCGTCGAGCTTTTAGGTCTTTAAATCTTGGTCTAAGATGGTATAAAATTTCCATTATAGATTGTAGAAAATCTAGTGAGTCGTGGGCTTCATTAATAGTTATCTTTTCTTCAGTTGCATGTGCGCCTTTATTTCCTAGAAATCTAAGTTCTTCAGACCAATCAAGCAAATCATCACTAATAAAACCATTTTCCTTCATTTGTTTTAATCCATCAAATACCGTTTTCGTTCCTGGAACAAAGTCTTTACATACTGCTTCCAGAGCCCTTCTAACCATTACAACAGTTGCAATTGCAGCTTTTGCTTTTTCACATTTCAATGCCTCTTCATACGATTCTTTCACAATAATTGGTACGTCATATGTTAGTATTCTCTCATCTTTAGGAAATACACACATATCATAATCCCAAATTTCCGTTCCCAGCCCAAAAAAATCTTCACGATAATAAAGTGAAGGATTATTACAATTAGTACAAGACACTAACGCATATTCCTTATCATTTTCATTCTTTTTTGTCCCTTTATATAAGTATTCGCCATGTATAGAAAACAGTTTTTTGTCTTGACACTTTGAACAATATGCAATAATTGGACTTTTCTGTGTGGTCATCTACAAGCTCCTTAAAATGAAAAATGAAAAACAAATATTAAAATCACATTACAGTCGTTGTATTACTCTAGGTAATTTCGCTTATCATCATGTTTACTATGATATAGCCTCCCTTTTAGCCTTTTCTCTATATGAGAATTATCTTCCATATCAATGGATAGGAACAGGGCGAATATATGGCGAGATAATCTTTTCTCCCCCAGTTTTTCGCCTTCACAGGCACTATTCCCAGATTAATCTAAGCGCCCGATACACGTGCCCCAGCAGAGCACATGTAATAAGTCATGTGACCGAAAGGAGCGCTCGGTCGCGATGTTCTTAGGATATGTAAGGTTATCCGCTGAATCTGCTTCCCCGTTCTCTCGAACCTAGAAAACGCAAACTAGACCACATTTGAGTGATCTAGTTTTCTTATTTATTTTCTTTAATATTTAGCAGTGAATAAGTAACTTTTTCTTCACTTGTTGTTGGATTTATCTCTAAAGTTTCCTCAATTTCTGCAATAACATTATAAGTAGGAACTTTAAAGAAGACACCACTGTCCACTTGACCTAACAAATCATCAGATAAAGTACCTTTGTAAGTCTCTCCTTCAATTGATACGAATTCAAAACTGGAACGCTTCTTATTTTTATTAATCTGAACACCTATTAAGCGTAAATCGCCCATCAATTCTAACTTTTGAACAGTGTCCTCTCCCTCTAAATCCATAATCCCTATTGCAGAACGAATATCCTGTATTGACAAGCTCGCTACCCTTTTCTCCCTGAATGGTGAACCCCACTCTGCTTTGAAAGAGATGTTTGCTTGTTCAAGCGCTTGTAGAAAAAAACGGTATCGTGCGATGGATCGACTTTGCAATTTCTTTAATATTGCTAACAGATCTTCCTTACTAGCACCCGCTTCTATTAGGTCCATTAATGTACTCAATGCATCGTGTACAGAGGTAGGAATCACGCCATTGTGTTTTGCCTCTAGCCTTATGCCAACAGACGCAGCGAAATTACCAGCATAGTACATGGTGACTCCTTCTTTTGTAGATGCTGGAATTCTCCCTCTTGTTGCAGCATCCTTATGGGCTAATGTCTCCAACATACCTTGAGATCGAAGTAGTATAAGACCTAAATCATTTACCGGAATTGTTTGAGAATGATGACCGTCATTTAAGTAAAGCAGGAAGACATCTCTAAAGGTTTGTTCGGCATCTCTAGCTGCATCCAAATCTAAGACAGGAAGGCGTCTTTCAGGTAGACTTAAAACAACATCTTTTGCTGGTAGGTCATGTTCAACCAATTCATTACAATAACGTATTTCTGCTGTACCTTTTGACTCATCATATGGAGTAGTTATCTCCCAAATCCATCCTTGTTCTGCTAATAATAAAGAATCCCTTAATGAAATTTTACCAGTTCGAACAAACTCCACTCGTAATTCAGTTGAAGGTATAAGAAACCATTTCTCACAGAACTCATCATCATCAACAAGGTGAACTACGTATTTTGAATTAGTCTTATCGACACATAAAAAAATATATGGTCTATCATAAAACAAAAAATGTTCAATAACACTCATGATTCCTAAAGGTGTAACGAAGGGTTCCATACGATATCTCCCCTGTTAGATTACGCTAAAATGGTCTGTTACTACTTTATCCTTAAAAACCCAATATGTTAAATGTGATGTCCTTTCTTGCACAGGCGTATTTCTCGACATTCCGTATTCTGGATTAGTTCTTCCAACAGCGATTTTCTTCTTCGGCAAGTTATTACGCTGAAAGTAAATAGAACCTGCCAGTACCTCATTTTGTCGAACAGCGTCGTCATATAATTCAAAGACAGATAATCCACACGCTTGGCATGCATCCCCTCTTACTTTACGCCCTTGCTGGGATAAGGCAATAAAATCATTATCCAGAGGGGGATTATTGTCAACTAAACGAAATACTTCTACTGACTTCCCTTCAGCATTGATTGGACATCCTTCTGGGAAATGCTCCGGCCACATTATAATAGTATCCTCCAGAATGGTGAAATATTAAACATAGTGTTTTTTCAATATTTTACCACGTGCAACGCCATAAGAATAGTACATTTTTCCTACATGTTTTTCGCCGTCACTTATGGTAAGGTATGATTCACCACGATCTCTGCAATGAAAAGTCTCCATATTCAACCTATACATTATCAAATATATAATACTATAGAGGGCATACTACTCCACAGCGCGCACAGCCTTTCCCTTTTTTCCCAATAACACAACTCCTGTTGTCAGAGCGCTGCTGGGCGATGACATAATCATCATGATCATCTGTAAGAAGGTGTAGATCTATAATATGTGCGGCCACTTTGGCAGTTTGTACTGCCTCCACAGTGGAATTCAAAGTAGGTACTCCCCCAGTATGTTCTTCTCGCGTCACTGCCGCTAGGATATGTGCCGCTCCTGCCATCCCCATCAAAGTTGCACCAATTGAGCTGGAGATGTGGTCTTGCCCGACTGCAGTATCTGTGGGAATAGGTCCCAATGGCATGATAGGATACCCACTCTTCTTCAGTATCGCTGCCACCTTATTAATATCGGCAGGCCGTGCATGTCCTGGAGATTCAATTACTACACCTACGCCTAACTTAGTTAACATCTCAGCTAGTCGTAATTGTTCGCGAATTTCTGCTTGCTGCGCTTCATCGAATGAATCGAAAATATTCGCCGAGCGAAAACTTGCTCCCAAGCTAATGATAGTACCGCACTTCCTAGCCGCTTCTGCCAATTCATTTAAGATTTGCATGTAGGCATTCTCATTTTCCCATCCACGAGCCTCCAAATCTCGGATAATGATTCCACCTCCTCGTGATGTCCAACGAGTCAAACGGCGGGATGTCATATTCACAATTTCTCTGCTAGGCGTCGGATGTATAGTGATCATGCCGACCCCACCCTCTATATGCTCGAGTGCAACATCCAATAGCCTTCGCGGATCAATTCGCTCTGTCTTATCCCTGGCCATATAGACCGGGAGGGTTGAAGCTATAAAGGGGGTCTCTTCAACGAGATATTTCCAAAGTGGTTTACGTTTATCGGGAGGTGATACAATACTAAGATCTCCTACTAGCTCTGGTCCTTTTTCTAGGTCAGCCAAAGCGTTAATCTTTCTAATTTGAGTGTCATAATCCAACAAGCTACTGCTTCCGACCAATGCCATAACTAGGACCCTGCATCCGTTACCGGCTTTAACCCATCCGTTTTTTGTTCGGAACCTGATCACCAGCGGATCTATTGATGAATAACTTTCTGAATACATTCAATCACATCCTCTGGTTCAAGTTGAAGCGACTCCGCTTTAGTTAAATATTCCGGACAAGTTTCTTGAAGCTTATCCCGAATTTTTTTATTTTTCGTTAAGAAATCAGATGAACTACCTACTGTATCAATCGTTACTGGAATTATGAAACAGCCTAAGCTAATTGCCGTTTCAACTTCCAACTCCGTACCCATTCCCCCGTCAAACGCCAATACTACCTGTGCTGCCTTTAAAGGATCCGCTCTCCATTGTCGCAAAACTGGTAATAAGTCTCGATTATTAGACAAATTTTCGTGTGCAGCGTATGGATTTGGAAAAGTTTTAATCCTAGCATAGGCATCCCCATGTAGCAAAAGTATTCTCTCCATAAAAGAACTAATAACATGACGACTTGCACCTGTCGATTGGCCGTCCAAAACTATAGAGTTTGTTTTTTCCGCAAGTAAATGTCCCACACGTGTTTGAAAATCAGAATTATTTTCATTCAAGTGTGAACCTGTAATATAGATCGATGGGCCTCGTGATCTTCTAGCAATTTCAAAAAGGATCCGGGTGATATCAGGAAAATCATTTACCAACAGGCATTCGATACCAATTCTCCGCAGATTATTAACCCAAAACTGCTGACGGGTCTTCTTATCCGAATCCTGTTCTAGTTTCTGTATCATAAAATGCTCACGAGGAGCATTTTTACTCAAACGACGTGCTTCGACGAGGATATTATGCGTATCGGGATCACCGTATGAGTATCCGACAAAGAGAAATGATTTATGTAGTAGGTCCATCCTTAAGCGCTGTGAAATAGCCGGGCGTTTAACAAAAAAATCTTCGTAGTCTTCTTGGGTAATTACTATCTCGTCCTGGTTTGAGCGCTCAATGCAACCATGCATTTTCACTATTTCTACCGAACTCGTACGAGACGCTCTTGCAATGACATCATCATTGGTCTTGACCTCTACCATATATAATTCATTAAATGCCTGCTCAAGCAGCGTATCATAATTCGTTGTCCAAAGAGAGGTATTATTCATCCAAGTAAGAGCTTGATGATATGGATTTGTTTCATATCTTCTTCTCAATTTTTGCCTAATGTTATCAATGAGGGGCCCTCTATTGCCCCCTGAGTAATTCATAAGATATTGTGCAAACAAAATCAGATCATCATTCCTAGTAATATCTATATTAAGCTTTGATTTAACCATTGGTTGGATTAACTCGTACCAATCCGGAAGTCCCGACTGTTTGGATACGCCAGACCCGACAAAAACTGATCCAAAGCCATCATATAACTTTTGCGAAAACTCACGAATAAAGGTTTGTTCATTCATCGACATTGTCCTCCCTCATAACTTTCCTATGCAATATAAGACCTCAATGTTTCTGTCAAATAAAGAACTTACTTTGATGACCGTTTTTCCCCAAACAATTTCTTGAATCATTGCGACAAAAAAATTTCGCCGTCACTTATGGTAGGGTTCCCCCCGCCTAATCTTAAACGCCCTATAAACCTGCTCTAAAACCAAAACCTTCATCATCTGATGAGGGTAAGTCATCCGCCCGAAGGACAACTTCTTATCCGCCCGAGCCAGTACGGCGCGAGACAACCCAAGCGACCCGCCGATAACAAAGGCGACGGAGCCGCCGCCGTAGATGGCCTGTTTGTCCAGGTGGGCGGCGAGCTGCTCGCTCGACCATGTCTCTCCCTCGATAGCAAGCGCGATGACATGCGCGTCGGCCTTGATAGCCGCCAGGATGCGCTCGCCCTCCCGCTCCTTCACCTGCTCTGCCTCGGCGGGGCTCATGTTCTCCGGCGCCTTCTCGTCCGGCACCTCGCGCAGGTCCAGCTTAGCGTAAGCGCCCAGACGCTTCGAGTATTCGGCTACCGCGTCGTTCCAGTATTTTTCCTTTAATTTGCCTACCGTTATTAGTTGTATCTGCATCGCTGTGTAAGCTCCTTCGTGAACCAAGAGACCGGCGCCGCGATCGCAGACATACACGGACGGCCCTCGCCTTTGTTTGTTAAAACTATTGTAGTCGAATTAACGGTTCGAAGTCGACCAGCCTCCCTTTCGCGACAGCGTCTGCAAGCTCCGGGAACGCAAAGTCGCCCGATTTTCTCAAAAAGAGATTCAAATCGGGCTGTTCGAGGTATATGGAGGTACACCGTTAGACCATCCTATTGCCAAGGAGGTGAGAACTCATGGCTCAAGATGTTCTGTGCGAAGTGAATTCCTGCAAGTACTGGGCGGCAGGCAACAAGTGCAATGCTTCCTCCATCTATGTTGTCAGCCACCATGGCAAAAAGGCGAGCAACTCGGGAGAAACGGATTGCAAAACGTTCGAACCTAAAGTTTAAGCATCACCACCTGGGCAGCCGAGCCACCGGCTGTCCTTTTGCTTGCTCCCTTATATATTAACCAATAATGATAATTATTATCAGATATTCGGAAAAATTTTTCTGCCCTCGTATATCCGGGCCGCCGCAAGGCGAACCGGCCAACGCTCGGTACATCCGGCGCAGTACGGCTCACCAATTAACAGGTCCGTCTTAGACGACCAAGAACTCCGCTGCGTCCTCGCAGAAGTCGCATTTTCTCGGCGGATCCCAATCCGCGAATTGCGTTTCCTTCAGGTCCACCACATCCGGCGCATCTTCGTATTCGTCGACGAATCGTTCCAAGGCTTTTTCAATATCCGGTTTGCATACACAATACATACGGTTTCGCTTCCTATTCTACAGTTAGTCTAGTCGCATAACAGCTTTCTCCAGAATAGCAGATCAAGCAGCCCCGTGTGAAGCACGGTCATCAAAGTTTAGCTTCTCTTTACTTCCTCACATGCGTTCTTGCCGCCCCGGGCCGGTAATTCAGGATAAGCACCAGCTGCTCCTGCATATAAGCCGGTTCGTATTGAAATCCGCCCTCGATCCAGTGAAAGACGAGTCCCATAAGAGCGTTCATGGAATACGCCTGCATCAGCTCTCGATTGATCGGATCCGTCGTCTCGTGCTCCAAATCCTCGTTGGAAATCCTCTTCACTGCCGAGAACATTTTTTCTTTGACCATGGGCAATACGTCGCTCTGGAACAGAACCGTATAGGCCTCCCGTCGGCTATATATATGCTCGAACAGCTTTACCGCGGTTGCCGGCATCTCCTCCACCTTAAACAGCTCCACCTGATCGTACGGCGCGCGGAACGCGGCGATCAGCTCCTCGATCAGTTCGCCCAGCACCTCATCCAACAGCGCCTCCTTGTTCTCGTAATGCGTATAGAACGTCCCCCGGTTGTAATTCGCCTTCTCCACGATTTCCGTGATGGACACTTGGGAAAAGCTTTTGCCCGCCATCAGCGACAGCAGCGCCTCCTTCAGCGCCAGCTTGCTCCGCAAGACGCGGCGATCGACCTTGGTTTTCCCCATATGCCGCATCCTCCCTTATTTTCCTTCAAAAAGTATTCAACAATTCCCATCGCATTGTCTATTATCGAACAAATGAAAGCGGTTTATATATGGTTTGCCCCAAATTCATTATAGTATAATAACCTCAACAGATGTGCTCTATTGTACAGCTGTTCAATAATTATTTTCTCCTGCGTATCAGTCACTAGCAACAGCGCATACTAAACAAAATTCGAGGAGGAACCACTTATGAAGCTTCAAAATAAAGTAGCCGTCGTCACAGGCGCGGCATCCGGCATGGGTAAGGAAATCGCGCTTCTTTTCGCGGCCGAAGGCGCCAAAGTCGTCGTCTCCGACCTAAATGTAGAAGGAGCAGGCAAAGTCGTCGAGGAAATCACGGCGAAAGGCGGCACGGCCGTCGCGGTCGCCTCCAATGTAGCCAAGGAAGAAGACGTTCAAAACCTCATCGATTCCGCGGTCAACGAATACGGTACGCTTGATATTCTGATCAATAACGCAGGTATTATGGATAACTTCGTGCCTGTCGGCGATCTGACGGACGAGCTGTGGGAACGCGTCTTCGCGGTGAATACAACCGGACCTATGCGCACGATCCGCAAGTCGCTGCCGATTTTCCTGGAGAAAGAATCTGGCGTCATCGTCAATATTGCATCCGCGGGCGGTCTGTTCGGCTCGAGGGCCGGCGCGGCTTATACAGCAGCGAAGCATGCCGTGGTCGGCCTGACGAAAAACGTCGGCTACCAGTACGCGGTCAAAGGCATCCGTTGTAACGCCATTGCTCCGGGTGGCGTTGCGACGAACATCGGCACATCCATCAATGCGCCGAACGAATTCGGCATGGGTCGCGCCATGGCAGGCATGGGCATCAACCCTCGTACAGGAACTCCAGAGGAGATTGCCAAAGTAGCCCTGTTCCTCGCATCCGACGACTCCAGCTTCGTCAACGGCACGGTCGTGACGGCAGACGCCGGTTGGACGGCATACTAAGCCAAGCAGCATGAAGTGGGCTGAACGGTACGATTGGTGCATTCTATCCCCTTCACACATATGACTCGGCCACACCGTGTCCTACTGGGCACGGTGTTTCTTACGCGCTTCCGACTATCAGAACAGCATCCCCCACCGTTCCTATATAGATGCAACCACTCAGTTACTTAACTATCCTACTCTCACGTGGTCCTGCCACCATTTGACGCTTTTCAGCAACTTTTACCCACAACCACACACATATTAGGACTGAGCGGCCGATTATAGTGGAGAAATCCGCTTTATGATGCCGGGCTAGCACTCGATGACCAATTGTAGCGGAGAAATCCACTATATTGCGGCAGGCTGGCGTCGGGTGGCCGATTATAGCGGAGAAATCCACCATATTATGCCGGGCTAGCACTCGATGACCAATTGTAGCGGAGAAATCCACTATATCGCGTCAGGCTGGCGTCGGGCGGCCGATTATAGCGGAGAAATCCACCATATTGTGCCGGGCTAGTGCTCGATGACCAATTGTAGCGGAGAAATCCACTATATCGCGTCAGGCTGGCGTCGGGCGGCCGATTATAGTGGAGAAATCCACCATATTATGCCAGGCTAGTGCTCGGTGACCATTTATAGCGGAGTAATCCGCTATATTCTCGCCTTTTCATACTCATGCGGCACTCTGAGCCTCAGATGTGGCGATTGTACTCGCTTTTTCATACTCATGCGGCACTCCGAGCACCTGATGCGGCGATTGTACTCGCTTTTTCATACTCATTCGTCACTCTGAGCCTCGGATGCGGCGATTGTACTCGCTTTTTCATACTCATTCGTCACTCTGAGCCTCGGATGCGGCGATTGTACTCGTTTTTTCATACTCATGCGGCTCTCCGGGCCTCAGATGCGGCGTATTGTGCCGGGCTAGCACTCGATGACCAATTATAGTGGAGAATTCCGCTATAACATGCCGCCCCCCCAACACAAAGAAAACTGCCGCACTCGCAGGATCCATCATAATCGGATCCCCTTGAGTTGCAGCAGTCTTATGATACAACCGGCCGGCTACAATCCCGGCCGATGCCGGTGCCCATGCCCTCTTATTCCTCCGCCACGCTCTCGCCCAGCTTCAGCTTCGTCTTCTTGAGCTCGCCGTCCCGGTAATACGAAATTTCGATGGAATCGCCGATCTTCTTCTTCGAGTAGAGATACTTGCGCAGTTCCATCGTCGTTCCGATCGCATGGCCGTCGAAGTCAACGATAACGTCGTTGAACTGCAGACCTGCCTTCAGCGCCGGGCCAACGGCCTCCAGCACGATGACGCCTGCCAGCACATTGTCCGGCAGCTTCAGGTCCGAAGAGGTCCCGCCGGCTTCTCCTTCGCCGCCGTCAGGCTCCTCGCCATCCTTGCCTTGCTCTGCTGCACCCTCGGAGTCCTCAGCGCCAGAGCCGGAGCCCTCCTCTTCGCCAAGCCAGCCCTCGGGATCCTCGCCGAACAGATCGCCGAGATCGCCCATATCCTGCTGGCGCCAATACTGCTGCAGATCCAGCGTGTATACGCCAAGGTAAGGACGCGAGACGAAGCCTTGCGCCATCAGCTCCTCCAGCACGGGCATAGCCTTATTGATGGGAATCGCGTAGCCGATGCTTTCGACGCCGAAGTCGGCGATCTTCATGCTGTTGATGCCGACGACGCGGCCGTTGAGATCGATCAGCGGTCCGCCGCTGTTGCCTTGGTTAATGGCGGCATCGACGCGAATAACCTCCTGCTCCCAATCGATGACGCCGTTCTGATTAAGAGAGACGGGCACGACCTCTTCGATAACGCTGACGACGCCCATCGTAATGGACTCGCCCAAACCGAGCGGATTGCCGATCGCCATAACGAACTCCGCTTTGCGAAGGGCCGAAGAATCGCCAACCTCCGCTACCGTGTCGATGCCTTTGTCGTCGATCGCAAGCACGGCCAGATCGGTGATCTGATCCTCGCCGACAACGCTGGCTTCCCGTATTTCGCCGTTCGTGAGCACGGCACGCACCTTCTGGGCGCCCGCTACGACGTGATAATTGGTTACGATGTACGCCTTGCCGTCCTTCTTCTTGATGATGACGCCGGAACCCACTCCCGCTTCCCGCAGGATACCCTCGCCTTCCTTCGCGTCGTCTTCCAGCTTCTGACCTCCCAGCCCGAAGCCGAAGAGCTGCTCGTTAATAATGCTGACAACGGCTGGACTCACCTTGGCCGCGGCATTGATAGCCCGCTCCGACGGGTCGCCCGTCGCTACGAGCCCGCTCGGCGTCGAGCCGCCCATGCCGCCTCCGCCTCCCGGAGCGCTTCCGAAGCCCCCGAAGACCGCTCCAAAGATCAACGTCGCCGCGACGGCGCTCGTGAACGATGAGATGAACGCGATTCGCACATTCGACCACTTGCGTTCGCCGCTTCTGTATGGAAACCTGGAGTCCTCTTGCCGGCTTTGCCGGACGGTTCGCCTGGACACCTTGGTGGAATAAAAATCGTCGTCGAAAATGCTCATCGGAATCGCTCCTCTCCTTGGAACCGAACCTTATCTCTTTTTCATAATCTAGGAATGTTTTCGGAAGAAATGACTAAAATAATAATAGATTAGAGGCAGCCGCAACAACATTTTTTTACACTAGGAGAGATGTTCATGAAACAAAGCACGCCCGCCGCCTGGGAGCAGGTACAACTGGCGGCCAAGCTGGCCGACCTGAAGGATGACCATTACCGCACGGTACTAACGCTGAGCGCCATGCTGGAGCTCTTGATCGACAAGGGCTTGCTGTCCCGCGAGGAGCTTGCCGTCAAGGCCGAACAGCTGGACGAGCAACTGGAGAGTCTGATCGCCGCTTCACTTCATCCCATGGCGTAGGACGGTCATGGTATGTATGACGCAGCGGGAACTCCTCCTGCTTATAAAATATTCCGTGATTCTCCAATATAGAATTGACCGTGAGCATCGCCAGATCCATTTGATTATGATCCAGACTAAGATGGGCCAGATACACCCGCTTCGTCCGGTCGGTCATCAATTCCAGCAGCGCCTCGCCCGCCGCCACGTTGGACAGATGGCCCACGTCGCTTAAAATGCGCCGCTTAATATTCCATGGATATCGGCCCATGCGCAGCATCTCGGTATCGTGGTTGGACTCCAGCACAAGCACGTCCGAATCGATAATTTGCCGTCTCACCTTCTCGCTGACATAGCCGAGATCCGTCGCCAGGCTCAGCTTCTCGCCATCCTCTTCGAAGCAATAGCCAACCGGCTCCGCCGCATCATGCGAGATCGGATAAGACTGCACCTGCAAAGAGCCGAAGGTCAGCGCTTCGCCGGACTCCATAATCGTTCGCTTCTCGGGTGCGATCGTCCCGATCAGTCGTTCCATGGCTCCCCAGGTCGCTTCGTTGGCGTAGATCGGAAGCTCGTACTTCCGCGCGAGAGCGCCCAGTCCCTTAATATGATCGGAGTGCTCATGCGTCACAAACAACGCATCGATCTCATGGCAGCCGATACCCTGCATGCGCATAAGCTCCTCGAGCTTCTTCATGCTTAGCCCGGCATCGATGAGTACCGTAGCCCCATTCCCCTGCACGATCGTCGCATTTCCCGTCGAACCGCTTCCAAGTACTGTAAATCTGAGTCCCAAACCGTCCAATCCCTTCTCCTGCTACCCATTGGCAACACTGATATCGCGGGCCACATCGTTCGCATTCGACGACCTCTGCCCTATCCCCAAGCCAACTTATCCTCTTCCTATTATACCTCTATCAATCTCATATCTACTAAGTAATTTGAAACGGTATCTATTAAAAATCGCATGAAATAATAGCAGGATTGGACTCCCTCTATCTAACCATGTGGAGCCCGTCTCCATCCATACGAACTTATTCCCAATTGGATATGCTGCATGTCTAGTCTTGCACCCTCTGGTCCGGTAGTCCGGCGTCTATCCGCCAGACTTGGCGCCGCCTTCCGCGTTTCCATCTTCCGCGCCATCCGTCGTTACTTCGCCGCTTATGGCGTGCACGTAAAAGATCTTGCCGTCCTCCAGCATCACACGCCATGACGGCGCCGACACCTGCTTCTCCGAGTCGAAAATTTGCCCGTGATAACCGAGCTGAATATCCGTGATAACGGACCCTTCCTTCAAATACGTCTCGATCAGGCTCGCCACGACCTTTGCCGCGGGCAGCACCTGCTTCTCCTCGCCTCTGCCGATCAGCTCGATCCGATCCTGCAGGTAACCCGTAATCTTAAGATTGCTATTGTACAGCTCCAGCTTAACGTTGAACATAGGGCGCCCGTCAACCATTCGATGATGGACGAATACGCCTTCCCTGCTGTTGTGCAGATCGTACACATAATGCTCCAGCTCCGGCACTTCGTCGCCGATAGCCCGAATCAATCCCTGCTTGTTGAAGTTAAGCGCGCTGTCGACAGGCGTCTCAAGCTCCGTAGGCTTAGATTTCTGATGGACATCGGAATGGAGCAGATACGTCAAGTCGCCCAGCTTCGGCGTATCCGACGGCAGGTTTGCCGATAACGTTATCCGCTTCTGCTGCATCAGCACCACCTTATCCTGCGGCAGCTCCGCCGAATTCACGTTGGCGTCCAGCTGCTCCCGAATATCGTTCCACAGCTGATAGCCGAGCAGCACATTCAGCATCAGGAACGAAATAATCAATACGCTCTTCGCTCTGCCCCAATCCAATCTCCATCACCTCCTGTTTCTGTCATGCCGTCCCCCGCAGCTATCCCTCTCCGAATAACTTATCGATAGCCGCTCTTTCTAGACGCTGCCAATGTTCCAGCCTCGCCGGAAGGAGCCGCGATTCCGCTCGCGGGAGGGTCTGCCGCCAAGTCTGTTTCCCCGTCTTCGCGAGCCGCCTCCGAGTCCCCGGGACTGCCCGGCTCTTCTTCCTTCTCATTGCCGCCCTGACCCGTGGATCCAACTCCCCCTGACACTCCTTGTCCGGAAGCGTTGTTTCCTGCGCTCGCAGCGGCACTCCCATTCCCGGCATCCCTATCAGAGCTTGCATCCTTACCCGAGCTTAGGTCAGCGACAGAGTCTCCGCCGCCATTGCCGAAGCGATCAGCGACAAGCCCCGACAACCCTCTGCCGGTCAAATTACCAGCGGTCGTGCTGCTTTCGATGCCGTTGCTCTGTCCGACCCGATCCGTCCGGGCCCCGGCACCGCTGGCTACACCCTCGCCACCAGGTAGTGCATCCCGGTTATCCGCAGACGCATCCTCCGAGTCGCCCGCTGCCTCCCCTTCTCCGCCAGCTCCATTGCCGCCTTCAGGCGGCTTGGCCGGAGGCGAATATCCGACAGGATACGCGTCCGCCAACACTTCTTCGGTGCCGTCGGATAATCGGACAGCCCATACGGGATCCAAGCGCAGCAAGTCATCCTCCATCGGCACAGGCCGCAGCGCCGGAAACAGCGCCGTGATCTCGCTTCGCCGTTCGTAACCCTTCAGTCGCTGCTCCAAATTCTCTCCGCCAGGCAGCCAACGCACCTCGCGATTCTGGGCCTGGGGCTTCAGCGTAATCAGCGATCTCGAATATTCCGTCACGACGCCTTGTTGCAGCGTGAGCTGAATTTGGCCGTAATTAAACGGGCTGTTGCTTACGATCGGGTACTGCTCCACATACTTGCGGAACGTGACCAGCTTTTGCTCCCTGTCCGCTGTCGTGCCCACCAAGGCGTGAGTGCCATCCCAACCTCCATGCTGATTAATGAATTCCACCGAAGCATATACATTCTCGCTAAGCAAAACTTCGCTGCTCTGCGTCGCGGCCGGGTTCGTATAGTTGATCCACAGGCCGTTTTGCTCCACCTTGAGGCCGCGCTTGCCGTCGGTAAAGATCTGCGACCCGCTGCGATCGACGATCGCCCTCGTCGTGCTGGGATCAAAGAACAAGCTTCGCTGCATCTGCTCCGGCGAATACGTCTCATAAGGGAAGGTCATCGCCGTCGCCTGCAAGGACTCCTTCGGCGCATACAGATCATCCCCCACCATCATATATTCGGGCAGATGCTGGCCGAAGCCTACATAATCCTGCACGTCGCGTACGGTCAGGTCGGCGCGTACCGACTCGTAGACAATGCCCTCCTCGCTGCTAAAGAAGAAGGTACGGATCTCCTCCGTATCCGTTGTCTTAAAGATCCAGATCCGATCGATGCTGTCGTTAAGAAACAACAGATC
Source organism: Paenibacillus sp. MY03 (assembly GCF_002165585.1). Classification (NCBI taxonomy): domain Bacteria; kingdom Bacillati; phylum Bacillota; class Bacilli; order Caryophanales; family Paenibacillaceae; genus Paenibacillus; species Paenibacillus sp. MY03. The sequence goes on from NZ_MXQD01000011.1 coordinate 243,749, forward strand.
GCCTTCCAGCTTCAGCAGCTTCTGCAACAGATCGACGGCGACGCCGCTGCCAAACCGCAGCTCGATGCCGATGTCGTTTTTGCGCACCTCGTTCCAGTCGATCAGCGTAATCGGGCTGCGCTGGAAGCCCTTGAACTCGCGGCCGATCAGTCGTTGCTTCAGAATCATTTCGTAGAACTGCGTATCCGGATAGATCACCGTATGCCGATCATCGCCCATATGGATAATAAGGTCATCGGGGAAAATGGTGTTCTCCACGTGAGACTGCGTACCGAGACGCTCCGTGTTTACGTAATCTTGATCGCTTCGCACCGTGGCGCCAAGTCTCGGCATGCTATAGGCAAGCAAGTAGCTCTGCAGCAGGCTGAGCGCTACCAGCACGATCAACACGCCCGTCTTCATTCGTTCCATCATTCGGGATCGCCTCCTTCCTGAAGCAGAGGAAGCGTAAACGTCACTTTCGACCCCTCGTTCAGCTCCGAATACAGCGCAATCGTACCGCCGTGCGCCCTCACGATTTCCCGGGCAATGGACAGGCCGAGACCGGTGCCGCCCATATTGCGCGATCTTGCCTTGTCGACTCGGTAAAAGCGGTCGAAGATGCGCGTCAGATCCTTTTTCGGAATGCCGATTCCGGTATCCTTGACGCTGATCTCTATCGATCCGCCATCCGCCGTTCGCCGCGCGGTCAGACCGATCTGTCCGCCGTCCAGCGTATACTTGATGGCATTGGATATGAGATTGTCCAGCACCTGGTCGATCTGATCACGGTCGAGCCAGGCGTTCTTGAGTCCCCGCTCCACGCCGACAGTGGCGGATATCGACTTCTGTCGAAGCTGAAAGGAGAAGCGGTCGGCTACTTCGTCCAGCATGTCGTGAATATTCGTCTGCCGTCTGCGAAGCGGCGCCTGATTGGAGTCCAGACGCGACAGATGAAGCAAATCCGTTACAAGCCGTATCATGCGCTCCGTCTCGTTGCTGATGACGCCGACGAAACGTGTCGACAGATCCCGCTCCTCCAGCGCTCCGTCGCCGAGCGCTTCGGCGTAGCTCTTGATCGTCGTGAGCGGCGTACGAAGCTCATGCGACACATTGGCGACGAATTGCCGGCGCGACTGCTCCAGCTTCTCTTGCTCCGTGACGTCCTGCAGCACCGCAATCATGCCGGTGATCCCCTTGCCTCTGCGATGGATGGGCGTAAACGTAACCTTGAGCACGGAGTCTCCGGATTCGGCGAGGCCGGCATCTTCTTGCGGTCCGCGGTTCAACACAATCGTGCCGCCGCGTCCTTGCTCGAACTCCGCCAGCTTATCCGGCGTAAGGATGAGCAGCTCCGACAGCTTCGCGTCCTGGAGCGTATCCACCTCGAGCATCTCCAGCGCACGGCGATTCCAGACGATAATAACGCCGCGCTCGTCCGCCGCAACGACCCCGTCGCTCATGTTCGACAGGACGGAGACCAGCTTCTCGTTCTCCTCTTCGTTCGCCGACAACGCTTCCTTGAGCCGGATGGTCATATCATTAAACGCCATGCTGAGCCGCCCGATCTCATCATCGCCGAGTACCGGCGCCTTTAGATCGAATCGTCCATCCGCGACCGCCTCCGCCTGACGCGTCAGTCCCTGGATCGGACTCGTGATCGTATGGGCGAGCAAGATGCCGAGTACGCCCGTCAATCCAAGCGCGATCAGCGTACCCGAGAAGAAAATCTGGTTGACCCGATTTACCGTCTCGTACAGCTCCGTCATCGACGCAACAACGTAGACAGCGCCGACTACCTTATCGTTATAAGTGACGGGCAGCGCGATTCTCTTCTTTCGCGTATTGTCTTCGTCGATAATCTCTTCTTCGTTATCGGGAATGTTCTGCAGGGCGCGGCGAACCGCAAGCGAATTGTTCTTTTGCCCAATATTCGACTGATGGACCTGCAGCGACGTCGCGACGACCTTACCGTTTGCGTCAAGCACTTGTACCTCGGCCCCGCTGATGCTGAACAGATTGCGTACGACCAGATTAAGATCCTCCGTCGTGTTATCGGCGGAGTCTCCATCGCCTTCCTGGTTGGGGAGCAGGCTTGGAGCCGCGAACTTGGCCAAAATGTCGGCCTGCTCCTTCAGATTGTTCGTAAAGCTCGTGATGAGCGAATTTTTGACCGTGCTGATGAAATACACGCCAATAAGCTGCATCGCTACCAAAATGAGCAGCAGATAGATAATGACGAGCTTGACCTGAATCGTTCGGAAGAAGCTCCGTCCCTTCATCCGTACCCGAAGCCTCCCGACTTCGGATTGCGCATCATGTACCCCAGCCCGCGTCTCGTCATGATGTATTCCGGACGGCTGGGATCATCTTCGATCTTCTCGCGCAATCGTCTGATCGTGACATCCACCGTACGAACGTCGCCGAAGTATTCGAAGCCCCATACCGCCTGAAGCAGATGCTCCCGCGTCATGACCTTGCCGCTGTTGCGCGCCATATAATGCACCAGCTCGAATTCGCGGTGCGTCAGATCCAGCGGCGCTGCGTCCTTGTACACGACATACATGTCGGTATCGATAAACAGGTTGAACAGCTTGAGCCCGGTCTGCTCCGCATGCGGATCTTGACTGCCCTCCGAAGCCGCCGCGCTCTCGGACTGCTTGTCATTTTTCGTCTGCCGCCGCAGATGAGCCTTTACCCGGGCGAGCAGCTCGCGCGTGCTAAACGGCTTCGTGACATAATCGTCAGCGCCCAACTCCAGACCCAGCACCTTGTCGATCTCCGTGTCCTTCGCCGTCAGCATAATGATGGGCATATGGAGCTTCGTACGCACCTCGCGGCACACATCCATGCCGTCCTTTACGGGCAGCATCAAGTCCAGCAGCATCAGATCGGGCTGTTCTTCGAATGCCAGCCTGACGGCCTCTCCGCCGTCGAATGCGCAGATGACCTCGTATCCTTCCTTCTCCAGGTTAAACTTCAATATATCTGCAATCGGCTGTTCATCATCGACCACCAAAATTTTACCGTGCATCGTTTACACCGCCTGTCGCTTGTCCAATAGATAGTTGCCCTTATATTCTAACATACGGGGGCGTCCCGTTCACAATGAAATTCCCTACAGGCTGGCAATTTGTCCTTATCGTCCATCCTGTATCTTCCATGCAACCAACCTCGCCTATGCATCGTCTACAATAGAAGAAGCACCCCGGGAATCGTGGCTCCCAAGATGCTTCAAATATGGTCGTATTGGATATATATATTATAAGTACTTCAGCGGATTTTGGATCACGCCGTTCTTATGAATTTCGAAATGAAGATGAGTGCCCGTGGAATTGCCCGTATTGCCCATAATGCCGATGGAGTCGCCTTTCTCTACCTTGTCGCCCTTGCTTACCTTGTACGAGCTTAAGTGTGCGTAGAGAGTCTTATATCCATTTTTATGGTTGATTATGATCGTTTTTCCCGTGCCTTCTTTCGTGCCTACGAATTCGACGACGCCGTTGTCGGCCGCCATAATTGTCTTGCTGCCAATAAGATCGATGCCGTTATGGTTACGTCCCCAACGTGCCCCGAACTTGCTTGTCAACCGGGGATTGCTTATCGGATAGCGGAACTTGCCCGTGCCTTCGTCCAGCACGACCATCGTACCTTTTTCGATGACGGTAGCGATTGGCTCCTTCAATACTTCCTTTTTTACCAGTTCCTCGGAGACGACATAACCGTTCTCCTTTTTGATGCTGTACGTGAGTCGCTGTTCGCCCTCTACGCCTTGCGTAATGGTTTTGGACTCGCCGACGCGCATCTTCTCGTTTTTCGTATACTCGACTGGAATTGCAATCTTCTCCAGCTCCACCAGGCTTTCGGTCGTCACAACCGTCAGCTCAGGAAGCTGTACGGTCAAGTCCAGCTCGTCCCCGATTGTAATCTTGTCATCCTTGATCCACTTATTATTTTCGCGGATAAAGTCGGACGTTATATCGAACTTCTGCGCAATGCAGCCGATGCAATCGCCTTCTTTCACGACATATTTAGTCGGCTTGGTGCTGCCCGTAATGATCTTTTTGTAGATATCGTCCGCATTTGCAATCTTCGAAGGTTCCGTTTCGATCTGCTCGATCGTAACATCCTCTACAAAGGTTACATCCGTGACGACGCGTCCCGGCTTCGTCAAATCCGGCTCTGCCGCCTCTGCTGCTTTGGCATCCTTGTCGTACGACAACGTCGTAACCGATCTGCTGTCCTTCTTGGCCGCTGCCGCCAGCTCAGGCGCATACTTGCCCTGAACGCGCGACAGAATGTCGTCCGCCGTTGCCTGGTCCTTTACGACTCCGATGACGTTGCCGTCTATAACCACTTCCACGCCTACCGCATGCGAGGTTGTTGCGCCAGCCAGCTTCGCCAGCGTAGCCTCCGTCTCCGGAACGGCCTTAAAGCCGCTGCCCTCGACGTATGTAATTTCGCCGGTGTCCACTACCATCGTAATGTCCGGATTGGCTTGCTGCACCTCTTGCGTCTTCGACGCGATCCACTGCTCTACTTCGTCTTGCGTAGCTACCGTCCCTAATTCAACGCCATCTTTATATACGTGGTAGAATTCGAATGTATTTCGTTCTACATATTGCGAGTATTGCTGGTAACCGATAATGCCGGCTACTGTAAGCAGAATTGCCGCGCCGCCGATGAGGCCGGTCGTCTTCTTCCGCCAGAATGGGGTAGAAACAACCAAGTCTGCGGTCTGGTGTTCGGTCTTGCTATCCAAGCCTTGTGAGCCCTTACGTCGAAAGTAGCGGGTCGAGTTCTCCCATACCTTCTTCATACGACTCATATCCCTGAAACCGGTCATGATAGTCTCCTTTTCGCATCGCTTCTAAGAGAATCGCGCATTAAAAATAGAAAAAAGGCGAATAATCCCGTTGGATCACTCGCCTAATACTTTAACACAAGCCTAACAAATGGAGCAACCGTTGCCATCACAACGTAATATTAATATTTTTTCAGAATGCTCATCATGTCCTCATACTCTTTCTTGTCGAGATGCTGTGCCATAATCTGTTGAATGTTGGTTAATTCGCGTTCTGTAAGCCCTTCCTCCATGTACGCGGAGATCTGCTGCAAGGACTCCTGGGGGAGCTTCGCCATCAATAATTCGAACAGCTTATTTTTGTCCTCGTCGCTTATCTTATCCTTCGTCTCCGTCAACTCGTCCGTCGTCAGCGCCGTCTCCGTCCCGTCTACGCCGTCCGATCCCCCGATGCCTTCCAGCGTTCCGCCGTCTGCGACAGCTCCGCCATTCTGGCCCTCAGCGCCTGTGCCGCCTCCTTCCGGCGGCTCGACGCCTCCAGCCGCGCCGCTGCCTTTGCCTACGCCGACATCGGTAAGAGGGGGCTCCTCGATCTGGCCAAACGCTTCCTGGGCTCCGTCGTCTTCCGCTGAGCCGCTATTCTCAACCGCGAAATCCTCCGAATCCCCGTCCGCTTCCGAACCGCCTTCGACGCCGCTGGCGCTCTCTACGCCGCTCTCCTCCGCCGTCGTATGCGGGTCCGAGCCCCACAGCTTGCCCCATACGCCCGACATCGCCATAGGCGGCACTTCGATCGGCAGCTCGTATTGCTTTAATATGGATTCTACATAACTCGTTACGATATACCCCGTCGTCCAGATCGACAAAAAGCTGATAATTAATCCCGCTGCCACCAGCTTGGCGATCCACGCCAATCCTCTAAACATCCTATCATCTCCTAAGCCGGCTCCAGGCATCAATCTTAGCCTCTGCCTCTCGCAGCCGTTCATTCCTTTCTACCAGTATGGTCAAGGTTGAGAGAGGACATTCCGCATTCCGCCTTACAGGAGAAAAAAAGCCATTGTCTAAAGGAGCGTCTTACGCTCCTTCAGGCAATGGCTGTGGCTTGCTGCTTTAACCAGCTATTCTATTCGTAGATCGGACGAACCGGATTCGTCTGCTCGCGGTTGCGGCCTACGGAGAAGATAGCGATCGGAATACCCGTCAGCTCCGAGATGCGGTTCAAGTAGTTCAGCGTATTGGCCGGCAGATCCTCCAGCTTCTTCGCTCCCGAGATATCCTCGCTCCAACCCGGATACTCCTCGTATACCGCTTCGCACTCGGCCAGCGTCTTAAGGCTTGCAGGGTAGTGCTGGATAATCTCTCCGCGGTACTTGTAGCCCGTGCAAATCTTAACGGTGTCCAGACCAGTCAATACGTCCAGCGAGTTCAGGGACAGACCTGTGATGCCGCTGACGCGGCGCGCATGACGGACGACAACCGTGTCGAACCAGCCGACGCGGCGCGGACGTCCCGTAACCGTACCGTACTCATGACCCTTGTCGCGGATCAATTGGCCGATCTCGTTGTCCTGCTCCGTCGGGAACGGGCCGTCGCCTACGCGAGTCGTGTAGGCCTTGGCAACGCCGATAACCTGCTGAATCTTGGACGGACCGACGCCGGAGCCGATGCAGACGCCGCCCGCGGACGGGTTGGAGGACGTTACGAACGGATACGTGCCTTGGTCAATGTCGAGCATGACGCCTTGTGCGCCCTCGAAGAGCACCTTTTTGCCCTCGTCGATAGCGTCGTTAAGCACCACGGACGTATCTGTCACATATGGACGGAGCACTTCCGCGTAGCCCAGGTAATCCTTTACGATGGAGTCCGCGTCAAGCGCCTCTCCGCCGTAGACTTGCTCGATGAGGTTGTTTTTCTCTACGATGATGGCGCGAACGCGGGATTCGAATTCCTCCGCATCCATCAGATCGCTGATCCGTACGCCGTTGCGGGCCGCTTTGTCCATATAGCATGGACCGATGCCCTTGCGCGTCGTGCCGATTTTGTTATCGCCCTTGCGGTCTTCCTCAAGGCCGTCCAGCACAAGATGGTACGGCATAATCACATGCGCGCGGTCGCTGATCTTCAGGTTCTCCGTGGAGAAGCCGTTCTCGTGAATATAGTTAATTTCGTCGATCAGAGCGGCAGGATTAATAACCATGCCGTTGCCGATGACGCAAGTTTTATCATGATTGAAAATACCGGATGGAATCATCGTTAATTTGTATTTCTTATTGTCGATGAGGATGGTGTGCCCGGCGTTGTTTCCTCCTTGGTAACGAGCAACAACGTCAGCTCCCTCTGCAAGGAAGTCGGTGATTTTGCCTTTCCCTTCGTCTCCCCACTGCGTACCGACAACAACAACCGTAGACATAATCATACCCCCGTTCGATGCATACAAACATCGAAAATTACCGTCCTTGCGGCAGATCCGGGTTCTTCACCGCGTCACTTGCCAGAAGACAGCACTAATAGTGTAGCAGTGCGACGCGTAGAAGTCAAACGAAAAACGAACAATTGTGCGGACGTCCACACAATTGTTCGGATATTTTACGATGCCTGAGACGGATCCTGATGCGCCCGGTCCAGATTGACGAATTTATTGAAGTTTTTGAGGAACACCAGCTCGACCGTGCCGACCGGTCCGTTCCGTTGTTTCGCGAGAATGATCTCGATAATATTCTTTTTCTCGGATTCCTTGTCGTAATAATCGTCCCGGTACAGAAACGCGACGATGTCGGCATCCTGCTCGATGGAGCCGGATTCCCGGAGGTCGGACATCATGGGGCGTTTGTCTTGCCGCTGCTCGACGCCCCGGCTGAGCTGGGACAGAGCGATGACGGGCACTTCCAGCTCCCTGGCAATCATCTTGAGCGTCCGCGAAATTTCGGATACTTCCTGCTGACGATTCTCGCCTGCCTTGCCCCGCCCTTCGATCAGCTGCAGGTAGTCGATCAAAATCATGCCCAGCCCGCGTTCCTTCTTCAGCCTTCGGCACTTCGCGCGAATATCGGCTACCGTAATGCCCGGCGTATCGTCGATGTAGATCTCGGCCTCGGCCAAGGCGCCGATCGCCATCGTCAGCTTCTCCCAATCGTCGCCTTCCAGGCTGCCAGTTCGCATCCGGGTCGCGTCGACATTGGCCTCGGCGCATATAATCCGCTGCACGAGCTGTGCGGCGGACATCTCCAGCGAGAAGATCGCGACCGTCTCCTTGGCCCGCACGCCAACGTTCTGAGCCACGTTAAGGGCAAAGGCGGTCTTGCCCACGGAAGGACGTGCCGCGACGATAATAAGGTCGCTTCGCTGAAAGCCGGCCGTCATCCTGTCGAGATCGACGAAGCCTGACGGAATGCCCGTCGGCCCGCCCTTGTTGCTGTACAGGAACTCAACCTTCTCGAATACCTCCATGAGCACATCGCGGATGGAGATGAAGCCGCCGCTGGAGCGTCGGTTGGAAATTTCCAGAATTTTTTTCTCGGCATCGCTTAGCAGCACGCCGACGTCTTCTGCATTCGCATACCCATCCGACACGATATTGGTCGCGGTCCGAATCAATCTTCGCAGCATCGACTTCTCTTCGACAATCTGCGCGTAATAATCAATGTTGGCCGCCGTCGGTACGGCGTTAGCCAGCTTGGCCAAGTAGCTAACGCCGCCAATCTCCTCCAGCAAGCCTTGATCTTGAAGATGGGCTGTAAGAGTAACGAGATCGACCGGCTGGTTGTTCTCGCCCAGCTCGATCATCGCTTCGTAGATGCGGCTATGGCTGCTGCTGTAGAAGTCTTCGCTGCGAACCCGTTCCATCGCGGTTATGAGCGCCTCCGGCTGAATCAGTATGGCGCCGATAACAGCCTGCTCGGCTTCCATATTTTGCGGGGGAACCCGGTCGAACATTAATTCCGTACTCATGCTTCACGCTTCTCCTCTCGGTCATCGCTCTTGGAAAATGGAAGACAGGCGCAGACGAATCTTCGCCTACGCCCACCTCCGACATCTTCCGCTTATCTTAAACCTGATGATTGCTCTTGCTTATTCTTCAGCCGTCTGAACGTTCAGCTTCGCTTTCACTTCTGGATGCAGCTTGACCGGCACCTGGGTCATGCCCAGCGTACGGATCGGGTCTTCCAGCTCGATCTTGCGCTTGTCGATCTTAACGCCGAGGCCCGCGAGCGCCTCCGCTACTTGCTTACTCGTAACGGCGCCGAACAGGCGGCCGCCTTCGCCGGCTTTCGCCTTTACGACCACGGTCATCTCTTCCAGCTTCTTCGCAAGCGCCTGAGCGTCTTCCTTCTCCTTCGCCTTGCGTTTCGTTTCCGAAGCGTTTTGCACCTCAAGCGTCTTCAGATTGCCGTCGGAAGCCGCTTTCGCGAGCCCCTTCGGCAACAGGAAGTTGCGTACGTATCCTTCGGAGAGATCCTTGACCTCGCCTTTTTTCCCTTGTCCCTTTACGTCTTGCAGAAAGATTACTTTCATTCGAATAACCCCTCTTCCGATTGTATTTGGTGCAGCACTTGCTTAAGCTTGGCCGCGGCTTCGCCCACCGTGCCTTCCATCTGAGCCGCCGCGTTCGTCAGATGACCGCCGCCGCCCATCCGCTCCATGACGACCTGCACGTTAATGCCCCCAAGGGAGCGAGCGCTGATCCCGATGAGTCCATCCGGTCGTTCGCCAATGACGAACGAAGCCAGAATATCGGTCATATTGAGCAGCGTATCCGCCGACTTGGCGATCAGCAGCTGCGAATTGCGCACGCCCTGCTCTACCACCGCGATGGCGATATGGTCGTACATTACTTCGGCATGCTTAATAATCTCCGCCTTGCTGACGTAACCTTCCAGATCCTCTTGCAGCATACGCTGGATGACCATGGGATCCGCCCCGTTCCTTCGCAGGAACGAAGCCGCCTCGAACGTACGGGCTCCCGTACGCATCGAGAAGCTTTTCGTGTCGACCGTAATGCCGGCAAGCAAAGCAGTCGCTTCCCTAATGTCGAGCCCGACCCGGTCATGAATGTATTGCAGCAGCTCGGTGACAAGCTCGCAAGCCGAAGAAGCATAAGGCTCCATATAGACGAGAATCGCGTGATTGATAAACTCCTCGCCCCTGCGGTGATGGTCGATCACGACGATTCGGTCCGTCGCCGTCAGCAGCTTCGGCTCCTTTACGAGCGAAGCCTTATGCGTGTCGACGACGACCGCCAGCGATTGCGGCGTCATCAGCGTCAATGCCTGCTCCGGGGAGATAAACCGCTTGGACAGCTTCTCTTCCTCGCGCAGTAGCTCCATCAGCTTCTCCATAGAAGGATTGATTCCTTCAAGTACGATATAAGCTTCTTTGCCGAAGAGCTGCGCGGCCTTGAGCACGCCGATGGCTGCGCCGATGGAATCCATGTCGGGGAGCTTATGGCCCATAATAATGATGTTGTGGCTCTCCTTCATGAGGTCCCGCAGCGCATGCGCCACGACGCGAGCCCGCACGCGAGTCCGCTTTTCTACGGCGTTGCTCTTGCCGCCGTAGAACGACTGGCGTCCCGCCACCTTGACGGCAGCCTGGTCGCCTCCGCGGCCCAGCGCAATATCGAGACTCGTATGCGCCCATTGACCGAGCTCCATAATCCCCTCGGCCCCGGCTGCAAATCCGATGCTGAGCGTGACGGGGATCTTCTGCTCGCCCGCCATCTCCCGCACCTCGTCAAGAATGACAAATCTGGAATGCTCCAGCTGGCGGAGCGTCTTATGATCGGTAACGAGCAGAAACCGGTCGGACGTGAGCCGCTTGAGATAGATTTTGTACTGCTGGGCCCATTCCGTAATTTCCGTCGTCACTTTCGCGAGCAGGGAGCTTCGCTGATGGTCGTCGAGACCTTGCGTCACTTCCTCCAGGTTGTCGATCATCACAACGCCGAGGGACAGCTTCTCGTCCTCGTATTTGCGGCTGAGCTGCCACAATTCCGTGATGTTTTTGACGTAAAGAATTTTTTCTTTGGGCCGGAATATAAGCTGGTACATCTGCGAGCCTACCGCCGCTTCGATGATGCCGTCGCGATCCTTGGCATGCTGCAGCGTCGGGAACAGCTCCGTCAGCGGCATGCCGATGGCGTTGTCGCGCTCGAAGATTTTTGCAATGTACGGATTATGCCACTCCACGGTACGATCTTCATTATAGAGAATAATGCCGAACGGCAGCTCGCTGATGACATCGTTGCCGCCCTTTTTAACGCGATAAGATAAAGTGCCGAGATACGTCTTAAGGTCCTTGCGGAACGCCCGCTCCGCGAAGTAGCTGTAGACGGCGACCCCGATCGTAAGGATAAGACCGGCCAGTCCTGCCGCCCAGTGAAACCAGGCGAGCAGGGCCGACAGCAAGGCAAGCACCGCAAGCGCAGCCACTTGATGCATGCCGTGCCATCTCGTAATTAGAAACTTAGGCATAGAACGTATCGCTCCTGTGCTATTGGGATTTAACGAACGCCTTCCGGATCGGGAATGCCGTATCCAGAACGCCGATCAGGCTTAGCGGAGGAATCAGCAGCACAGGGATGGCTATGAGAACGGGAACTGCCCTATTCCAATCGCGATGATGAGCAATATAGAAGAAGAAGCCGATCGCCTGAATCGCGAATACATAACTGAGCAGCGGCACCAGATTCATCAGTGCAACCGGGAGGAACGCCTTGCTCGTACTAAGCATGAACAGATCCATCACGTATGCGATCAGATAGAAAATAACGAGCGAGCGCGGAAGCTTCCAATCCCTTGCCTTAGGGAAGGCAGGCACTTCAAGCCCGCTCCGGTTTACGATTCTTCTCGCGAGATAATGCGACACGACCGTCAAGACGTACGCCAAAATGATGAAGGTGAGCGGAATCATGTTAATGATGACTTGAATAAGCGTGTCCGTGTGCGAGGAGGTCCACTCCGTCGCGAGCGTGTTCTGCGCCATCACGGTGTCGAATACGTCGCGGATCATCGAGCTCATCTCATCAAGCAGGGACAGATCCAGGAACAGCTCGAATACGAGCAGCTCCAGCATAAGCTGGGCCAGCACGATGACTCCGACGATCCGGATCACCTTGGCCGCAGGTTCCTTTTTGCGGTATAAGTGACCCATGGCTATGCCGGGCAGCAGGAAGAACAGTCCGATAATAAGCACCGCCGGTCCCACGATCAGGGCGGCAGCTACCCACACGGGAATCGTGTGAAGGGCGAAGGCTCCCTTGGATAGCGTCGAATATAGAACGACATACGGAACCATCATGAACAGCAATGCAGGCAAGTTCAGTACAGGTACAGCGAGAAGCAACAGCAGCAGAAACGCCGCCCCGCTCCACAGCAGGGGTTTCAGCCCAGTTTTCAATCGGTTCACCTCTTGCAGCTTCGTTTGCACACCCGATTATCAGGCATTTAACACCCATTATAGCACAAAAGCGGATTTCCGCATGCATCCCGTCCATTCCAACATTTGCGCCTGCGCCCAGCGGCGACCAAACTCCGTTCAGGTCCCCTCCCAAAAAAAAAACTGCCCCGGGAGCCTTAGGCCGTATCTGAAAACCCGCTCAGGGGCATCTTTCACCGCCTTTCCGCCCCCTGCTTCGTCACTTTTGCTTGACGTACCCCCGGTACGCCTTCACAAAAGTTCCTTGCATCGAACGAAAATTCGGCAAAATCTGCTCCCCTCGGAGTATTCAGACACGCCCTAGCTCCGCTGGGACAGTCCCTGTTGGCAATAATCGATAATTTCGCTTCTTCTTACGAGTCCGATAAAATGATTTCTGTCGTCCACGACAGGCACGAAGTTCTGTACCTTGGCCAGCGAGATCATATCATCCATATTAGCGTCGATATTTACCGCTTTGTTCGTGACCCTCAGCGGCACCTCGGCAAGCTTTACCTTGTTGGTCGTCTCGAATGTCAGATCCGGCCGGCTCTTCATAAACCAGAGCAGATCGCCTTCGGTGACCGTTCCGTAATACGTGCCATCCGAGTGGAGAATCGGTACGGCCGAGTAACGATGATATTCCATCCGTTCCAGCGCTTGCCGCAGCGTCGTGTCATAGGTCAAACATACGACCTCTTGCTTCGGCAGCAGGAAAAACGCGATATTCATCCTTTGTTTCACTCCGTTCTATTGACCGGACGCGCTGGAGAGCGACTGTACCTCCTTCTCCACTGTCGCCGTGTACTTCGGAGGGAGGATCAGACTCGCGGACGGCGCGTCGGCATCCAGCCAATTATGAATCATGGTCTGTACTTGCTGCAAGTCCTCTTTGTCGGCAAAATAATACCAAGCCCCGCCTGCCTCCAAGCGACCGCCTTGACCGAGCAGCGTATGGCTGTACATCGTCAGGCCGCTCTTTGTCAGCATAGCTTGCGACATGTCGATCAACTGCCCAGGCGGCATGTCGGTGCTAAAATTGTCGCCCATAATGTCAATAAATGAAGGAATCTTATTCCACTGCTTCAAACTCGTCGCCTTCTCTATAATAGCATGAAGGAACTGCTGATGTCGCTCCGTCCTGCTCATATCCCCGCCCGCGTCTTCGCGGTACCTCACGAAGTTGAGCGCGTCCGTGCCGCCATAAAGGTCCTGTCCGCCCTTGATGACGAATTTTTCGTGTCCGTAACCTTTGTTGACGATGTCCTCCTCGATTGGAAGCGCGATGCCTCCCATCGCGTCGATGGCAGCGCGGAAGCCCTCGAAGTTAATAGAAGCGTAATGATTGACTGGGGCGTCCAGCAGCATTTCTACCGTATCCATCGTCATCCCAGGCCCTCCGAAGGCATGAGCATGGTTGATCTTGTCCTTGCTGTCTCTGCCCACAATCTCGACGTAGAGATCCCGCGGAATGGATACGAGCAGCATCTTGCCGTCATTCGGGCGCACGATCGTGTAGATCAGCGTGTCGGACCGTCCTATCTCGTTGTCCCGTTGGTCCACCCCGAGCAGCAGCACGGAGAATGGATCCCGCTTCGTCCTGTCGACTCCGACAGGTTTTACAGGCTGACGGTTTTCGACAGGCTTGTACGTGTTCTCCAAACTTTTCTCAAGCGAACCCTGCAAGAACCAGTCGAAGCCGGCCATTGCCAGCACGCCCCGATTCAAATACGCCGCGGTCAGTAGAACGACCGCAATGATTCCGATTGCATATAATCGTTTATGTTTCTTCTTCATATTGTCCACTCTCCAAGCGATTTGGTTCCGTCTGTCTCTATACCGGCAGCCTTGCTTTCTTATCATTCTAGACGATGGCAACGTTGCAGGGGTTACAAACCTATGACAAAAATTTTATCCCATTTGTGGTAACTTGTCGCATTTCGCAACCAATATTTGCAACAAAAAAAGGTCTATTGCTTATGTACGGCGAATACAATTCTTGCAATACTATGTCCATAAGGAGCGTGACTCGTCCATTATGCAACCGGTACAAGTAAATCCGGATCCGTCTTCAACTGGCTTGGATCCCAAGGTGGCTGGCCTGCTTTGTTATTTGCTCGGCTTCATTACAGGTATCATTTTCCTCGTTCTGGAAAAGCAAAGCCGCTTCGTTAAGTTCCATGCGATGCAGTCTACGATCGTATTTGTGGCCATTGTCGCCATCAATCTGGTGCTGGGCTGGATTCCCGTCATCGGATGGCTCATTTCGATTATTTTGGCCCCGATCAGCTTCATTTTGTGGATAGCCCTCATGCTGCTGGCTTTGCAAGGCAAGATGTTTAAGCTGCCCTACATCGGCGACATCTCGGAGGAGCAAGCGAACAAATTCTAGTAAAGGTTTGAACGCGCACTAATAAAGCTCCGATCGTAATTACACCGCCGGCCTTCATTATGAAACAGGGACAGCCCTTTAGTCGTATATGACGAAGGGCTGTCCCTGTTCTATTTGTACCGCAATAACCCGAATGAAAAATACGCAGTAAGGGGATTACTTTTATAATAGAAACGTCTGTTAATTCTCTTTGACAAATAACCAATTGTCTCCTATGATTTATCACAGTTAATAGTTCGAATACTAATCATCCAATAGATAGTTGGGAAGTGAGCGCTTGAAGAAACAATTTATGGTGATCGGGCTCGGCCGCTTCGGCACCAGCTTGACCCGCACTTTGATCCAAAACGGACACGAAGTGCTTGCAGTCGACAAGAACGAACAACTCGTCCAAGAGATGGCTCCCATCGCTACCCATGCGCTGCAAGCGGACTGTACGGACGAAAACGTGCTGCGCGAGCTTGGAGCAAGCAACTTCACGCATGCCATCGTAGCGATCGGCGACGATTTGCAGGCGAGCATTCTGACGACGCTGTTGCTTAAGGAATTAAAGGTGCCAAAGGTAACCGCGAAAGCGCGAAATGAAATGCATGGCAACGTCCTCAGCAAAATCGGCGCCGATCACGTCATCTATCCGGAGCGTGATATGGGGACGCGACTGGGCAATCAACTTAGCTCGGACAACCTGATTGATTACATCGAGCTGTCGCCGGACTACAACCTCGCGGAGATTGGCGCGCCTCCCGCCATGGACGGCAAATCGCTCAAGGATCTCAACATCCGCGCCCGCTACGGTTGTACCATCATGGCTATAAAAACCGGCGATCGCATCAATATTTCGCCTAAGGCCGAGGATGCCATTCATACGGGCGACGTGCTGCTCATCATAGGCAGCAACGATGATATCCGCGAGCTGGAGAACGACTATGAACGCGCATAGCCATCCCCAAAAAAACGAACAGCCTTGGCTCGAGCGTTTCATCAATCATCTCAAAAATAAAATCAGTCCGCCGCAGCTTATTACCGTCGTGTTCTTCGGGCTCATCTGGATCGGCGCGATTTTGCTCAGCATGCCCTTTTCGTCTAGCGACGGACATTCCATCGGATTGCTTAATGCGCTCTTCACCTCGGTATCTGCCGTTTGTGTAAACGGTCTGACCGTGCTGGATACCGGCGCTGACTTCTCCGTCGTCGGTCAGATTATCATTATGGCTCTGATCCAGGTTGGCGGCATCGGCTTTATGACGCTCGGCGTGATGGTTGCTATTCTGCTGGGCAAGAAGATCGGTCTCAGGCAGCGGCTCGTTATTCAGCAGACGACTCAATCGACTTCGGCGCAGGGGCTCGTTAAGCTGTCTCTGTATATGGTTCTTATCGTATTCGTATTCGAATCCATCGCCACGCTGATTCTAACGCTGCACTGGCAGAGCGAGCTTGGACTGGGCAAAGCGGCATACTATGCCCTGTTCCACTCCGTATCCGCCTTCAACAATGCCGGATTTTCCCTATGGTCCGACAGCCTGATGCAGTTCGTCGGCGATCCCATCGTCAACTTGACGCTGATCCTCTTATTTATCGTCGGCGGTCTTGGTTACATCGTCATACTGGACATGCTTCGCAAGCGCTCCTGGCGCAAGCTGTCGCTCCACTCCAAGGTCGTGCTAATCTCCTCCGGCGTATTGATCCTGGCAGGGTTCTTGCTGATCTTCCTGCTGGAGAGCTGGAACAGCGCAACCTTCGGATCGTTGAACACGGGCGAGCGGCTTTTGGCGTCGCTCATGCAGAGTACGACACCCAGGAGCGTTGGCTTTAACACCATTAATATCGGCAGCATGCTCGCCGTCTCCCAGTTCATCCTCATCATCCTGATGTTTATCGGGGCGGGATCCGGAGGTACTGGCGGCGGCATCAAAACCAATACACTGGTCATCCTTATCCTGTCGACGATCCAGACCTTCCGCGGCGGCGGTCAAATCCACGCCTTCGAGCGCAAGATCTCGCAGGATTCCGTCATGCGAGCGCTGGCAGTCGTTATGACGGCGCTGGCTTTTGTATTAACCGTTACCCTGATTCTTACGGTGACGGAGGATGTGGCGAAGGACAACTTCCTGGCTGTCCTGTTCGAAGCAACCTCCGCGTTCAGCACAACAGGCTTGTCAATGGGGCTTACCGGCGAGTTGACTACGGCAGGCAAGATTGTCGTGACCATTACGATGTTCTTGGGCCGGTTAGGCCCTCTCACGCTGGCGTACGCGCTCGCCCAAAAGAAACAAAGCTCCAAGATCGGCTATCCCGAGGATCATATTCTCGTCGGTTAATGCCCGGGCAAAAATTCATCATACACAAAGGCTGCCAGACGAAGTCCATGGATGGACGTATCGTCTGGCAGCCTTTTCAGCCTTAATGGCCGCCAGATACGGTCAAACCAACGCGGTCCACGAGTTTCTTGCTCTCTTCGTTCAAGCCGATTATTGTCACGGTCTTGCCCTGCGCCTCATATTTGCCCAGAACCTTTGCAATTGCCGTAATCGCCGAGTGATCCCAGACATGAGAGCTGCCGAGATCAATCACGATATGTTGCGGATCCTGCTGCGGGTCGAACAACTCGCCGAAGTGGCTCATCGTGCCAAAGAACATTTGGCCCCGAATCCGATAATGCTTAATGCCCTGTTCCGTGACATGCATGTCGGCATGCAGCTTGGCCATACGCCATCCAAAGAGAAGCGCACTCATGATCACGCCGACCATAACGCCCTTTGCGAGATCATGCGTGTACACCACCACCGCAACGGTCACTACCATGATAATGGTGTCTGACAACGGGATCTTTCTTACATTCAGAATAGAGCCCCAATCGAAGGTGCCGATTGACACCATAATCATGACACCGACCAACGCCGCCATCGGGATGCTTTTGACCACATCGCCAAGCACCATAATCAGGAACAACAGCACGGCACCTGCCACCAGCGTGGACAGTCTGCCCCGGCCCCCCGATTTGACGTTGATGACAGATTGTCCGATCATCGCGCAGCCCGCCATACCTCCAAAAAATCCGGTAATCGTGTTCGCGATGCCTTGTCCGCGCACTTCCCTGTTCTTATTGCTCTTCGTCTCCGTCGCTTCGTCGAGGATCGTTGCCGTCATTAAAGATTCCAGCAATCCGACGATCGCCATCGTAAACGAGACCGGCAGTATAATCATCAGCGTCTCCCAGTTAAACAGAACGTCGGGAATATGAAAGCTCGGCAGCGAACGCGTAATATTGCCCATGTCGCCGACCGTGTTCACTTGAATGCCGCCGAATACGGTCACGCAAGTCATGACGATAATTGCGACAAGCGCGGAAGGCACGGCTTTAGTCAGCAACGGCAGTCCATAAATAATGAGTAATGTTGCTGCTACGAGCACATACATGACCCAGGTGACATTCTCGAATTGGACGAGCTGTGTCATAAAGATCAAAATCGCCAGCGCGTTCACGAACCCAATGACTACGGAATGCGGAACGAACGTAATAAACCGCCCCAGCTTGAGCATACCCATCAGAAACTGTATAATGCCCGTCAGAATCGTAGCCGCATATAGGTACTCAATCCCGTGATCGGCTACCAGCGTTACCATCAGCACCGCCATTGCGCCTGTTGCCGCGGAGATCATCCCTGGTCGTCCGCCCGTAATGGAGATGATAACCGCGATACAAAATGACGCATGCAGCCCGACCATGGGATCGACACCCGCAATGATCGAGAAGGCTATGGCTTCCGGAATCAGCGCAAGCGCGACCGTAATGCCGGCCAGCAGATCCCCTCTGACGTTAAAAAACCATGTGTTTTTCAGTTGTTGTAACAAAGAAATAATTCCTCTCTCTCCTCTAGGTCGTGTCTGAAAATCTGCTCCCCTCGGAGTATTCAGACACGCCCTAGTAATTGGTGACCTCCCACTCTCAGAGAGGTCGGGGCCGATATTTGACGATTTTTATTATACACAGAATCCACAAGCGATCTACTGAATACCATTATGGGTTTAAACGCTTACATCCGTGTTATTCTCTCTTATTCTGTTTCGATCTCCTTTTTAGCCATCTTTACGATCAATAAAATTCCATGCTCAAAAGGCGATTCGAATTCGCCAGCCCCTTTATCCACATGGGGATAACTTTTTTCGACGTCACCCTTTTTGAGTTATTCACTTGTGCATACTTTTGCATCTTCAATAAACGATACCATCTACAAGTCAGTCGGCAGCCAGCAGATAAAGGTCGTTCCCTTTCCATATACGCTATCCACCCGTATATCTCCACTCATAATCTCACTAAAGCTCTGACTAATCGCGAGCCCTAGACCCGTGCCTCCATATTTGCGTGTGGTAGATGCATCAGCCTGCGTAAATGGGTGAAAAAGCTTTTCGAGCTGCTCTGGCGTCATGCCAATGCCCGTATCCCGAACAAAAAATTCGTAACCCTGCCGAGAATCCCTGACTTCCTTATAAACCTTGAATTCAATCAGCCCGTTCTCGGTAAACTTGTTGGCGTTGCTTAACAAATTAATAAGAATTTGTTTTAATTTTGTTATATCGGCCGTAATTTCTCCGCTTTCTTCGCAACTCAATTGCAGCCTGTTTCCCTTTCCGTCTACCAACGGTCCAATCGTAGTCATCACATCGTGAATTAATTCCGATAGGAGGTAGGTCTCCAGATGCAGCTCCATTTTTCCAGCTTCTATCTTGGAAATGTCCAGGATATCATTGATCAGGCTAAGGAGATGATTGCCTGCTTTGCTGATTCTGGATAAGTCCGCTACAAAGGAAGTCTCGCCGATCTCTTCTGCCTCTTCCTGCAGCATTTCACTATAACCAATAATCGCATTTAGCGGAGTTCGCAACTCATGACTCATGTTAGCCAGAAATTGACTTTTAATCAGGCTCGCTTTTATGGCCTCGTCATGCGCTTTTGCCAATTGAGTCGTTCGCTCGGCCAGTGCCGTTTCTGCATTTACTCGATCCGTAATATTTGTACGAATGGAAATAAATTGACGCGGGTTATTATAGTCATCAAGAAAAGGTACGATGGTTGTATTCATCCAATACTCGCTGCCGTCTTTGGCTCTGTTTTTAACTTCACCTTGCCAGACGCGTCCTTGTTTAATCGTTTCCCACATCGTCTTAAAAAAGCTTTTAGGATGAAATCCCGAGTTGATTACACGATGTGTTTTTCCAATCAGTTCATCACGATCGTATTTGGATATTTCGCAGAACTTTTCGTTTACATAAGTGATTACGCCTTTAGCATCCGTAACCGCAACAATAGAGGACGCATCCAAGGCATTTTCTATATCTCTCAAATTGTCCATTGTCTGCAATAATTTATTTTCATTATCTTTGCGTAAGGATATATCCGTTCCAATAGATACATATTGAAATTCAACATCGCCATCATTTTTAAAGGGAACGATGGTCAGATGTATCCAGTAATCGCCACCATCCTTAGCACGATTGTTTATTTCGCCCTTCCACACTTGACCTCGTCTCAAAAGATCCCATAAATCATTAAAACCGCCATGAGCGTGGAACCCTGTATGCACAACCCGGTGGTTCAAACCTATGATTTCATCTTTATTAAACTTGGAAATTTCGCAGAAATAATCATTTACGTACGTAATGATTCCTTCTTCATTCATAATTGAAACGATTGACGAAGTCTCCAATGCCTTAAATACATGTTCAATCGTTTTATGATTCGTAAACATTTTTTGCCCACCTCGTTACACCAATATGAACATATTTAGATATAAATTAAGGATACGATATGAATTTGAACATTTTTTGAAATGATAGTAATGTCAGCTGCTTGTATTAATGATTTCGGTTGCTATTCAGCGAGCTTTAGAACGCTGTCGCCGTCCTTTGGATGTGCAGTAAGCTATCGGACATAAATGACGCTATTCTTCGATTTTTTAGGTTTTAGAAATTCTAATGGACATACACGACCTTATTGGTGTCCAAAGAAAGAGGCTATCCCAAAGCCAATTTGTGATTTTTCGAGCCTCACGTGAAGTCGGATTTTCACATGAAAAAGGACCTCGAATTCCACTTTAAAATGGAACTCAAGGTCCTTCCACGTAATTTCACGTATAAATTGACACATTCCCCTGTCATTTGATAATTTTTGGGACAGCCCCAATATTTACTTCTACCTGCTTTTGATTAACAGCCCAACAGCTTCTTGGACAACATTACTGGTGTCCCCACCCTTCTCCAGCTCTTCATGAATACATTGCTCCAGGTTTACCGCTACTACAAGCGCCAGCGTTTTGTCGACGGCGCTGCGGACAGCTGAGAGTTGGCTTACGACGTCCTTGCAGTTTTTGTTTTCTTCCATCATTTTTAATACACCGCGTATTTGTCCTTCGGCTCTTCGCAGGCGCCGTTTCATATCATCATCGTATTTCATTTGGAATCCCCCCCGATACATGTATAGATATATTATAAACACATTGGGGAGTCGAGGATCAAATAAATAAGTTCACCTTCGCATCTGCGGCATCTCCCAAATAAGCCGCAACGCCGGCATATTCGATTCCGTCGAGCAATTCTTCCAGCGTATTCAATCGCCAGAACGTAACGCCAAGCCCTCGCGGTTTAACGTTTGATTCGTTTGAATCATGGCTGTCATATGATCGACTCCTCTCTTGTGTTTTAAATCCCTGAAACTACCTCTCCTTCCCAGAGGGACATGCCCCCGGGCATATTGCAGACGTCATACCCTAATTCTTCAAGCCGTTCGCATGCCAATCCGCTGCGGTTTCCGCTTCGGCATACGACAATATAGGGCTTCTTCCGATCCAACTCTCCTAGTCTTTGCCCCAGCGAACCTAGCGGGAGGTGCTTAACGTTCGGGATATGGCCAGATTCCCACTCATCCGACTCTCGCACATCAATAATGTTCAGCTTTTCACCTTTTGCTAATCGTTCTTTTACTTCCTGCGGCAGCATGTCTTTCGAATATTTTCCCGCCATCTCGCAAACACTCCCCTAAGTTATGTTAGAATATCAAGCCAAATTTTAATGACAGTTGCGATGAACAATACGGCGAGAATCCCGATGGCAAATAAGACGGTAATTAACATGATATCCATGCCCTTAACAGAAACCCTTTCCTACATACCCTATAGGGTATTATTTTGGTCAAAAAAATAATCTCCTTCCTACAGCTTCGCCTGAATTCATTATCCGGACGACCGATAGACTCGACAAATAGGATATCCCCGCTAAGCAAGTATTGTTCGTCAATGATTAAGGACGTGCTTCCGATCGTATGACCCGGAGAATAGATAGGCTGGATCCGGATATTAGAATGACCAACCTTAATTTCTTTTCCTTCCTCTAGCGGCTCAAAGTCGAAAATGACTTCGGTTGCATCTTTGGGAGGGAGCCAGTATGTTGCTCTGGTTTCTCCGCTAACAACCTGCCATAGTTTCACCGAGTGAGAGTCAGTAGACTTTCAATACCCGTATGGGTATTATTTTGACTAAACTTTATACCCTGTGGGGTATACAGGCATATTACAGTGTTCTTTTAGTTCTGTCAACCGCTATGCACTCGGCGTATGTTTTCTTAGCCATACAAACACAAAAAAACCCACGCACGGATCACTTTTTCAAGTGTCCTGGCTTGTGGGTTTCTCCGTTCTGCACTAGCACGAACTATTCTGTTGTGTAAGGCAGCAATGCGATCTGACGGGAACGTTTAATTGCAACTGTCAGCAAGCGTTGATATTTCGCGCTTGTGCCCGTTACGCGACGTGGCAAAATTTTGCCGCGCTCGCTGATAAACTTCTTAAGCAGATCCGTGTCTTTATAGTCAATGTGAGTAATTTTGTTTACAGTAAAGAAACAAACTTTACGACGTTTGTTGCGTCCGCCTTTACGTCCGCTGAACTTACGCTCTGGACGCTCGTCGCCGCCGTTCTCTCTTGGTTTGAAAGCCATGGTGTACATCCTCCTTCTCGTAGAAAATTAAAATGGTAAATCATCTTCGGAAATGTCGATTGGACGTCCGTCATCCTTGAAAGGATCGCTGTTGCTATTGCCGTCGTTGCGCGATCCGCCCGAACGGCTTCCGCCGCCATAGGATGAACCACCACCGCCAGCATTGCTTCCTCCACTGTATCCGCCGCCCGAATTGCCGCCGCCGTATCCGCCTCCACCGCCGCTGTTCTCATCACGCGGAGCTCCGCTGTTCTCGCGATTGGACTCCAGGAACCGGACATTGTCTGCAATAACTTCCGTTACATACACACGTTTGCCCTCATTGTTCTCGTAATTCCGCACTTGAATGCGTCCTTCAACGGCCGCTAAACGACCTTTGCGTAAGTAGTTTGCGCATGTTTCAGCCAGCTGACGCCATGTAACGATCGGAATGAAATCCGCTTCGCGCTCGCGTTCTCCGCCTTGACCTGCTGACGAGAATGGCCGGTCTACAGCTAGCGTGAATTGCGTTACCGCAACTCCGGCAGGCGTATAACGCAGCTCGGGATCCCTCGTCAATCTGCCAATCAGTATGACACGGTTCAACATCTCATCGACCTCCCCATTCCCTTGCGTGGACTAGACTAAGCTACGTCTCTGACGATCAACGAACGAATGACTTCGTCTTGGATCTTCATGATACGGTCAAGTTCATTTACAACTTCAGTCGTTGCGTTGAAATGTACCAGAACGAAGTAACCATCACGAAGCTTGTTGATCTCATACGCAAGACGGCGTTTGCCGATCACTTCGGATTTCGTGACCTCTCCGCCATTGGAGATGATGCCATTAAATTTCTCGACGAGAGCTTGAACGTTTTCTTGCTCGACGTCTGGACGAATGATGTACATCACTTCATATTTGCGCATATTGTTTCACCTCCTTTTGGACTAGCGGCCCCATAAAATGGAGCAAGGAACGAGCCATAGGCTCGCATCTCTATACTATACCAAATCGAGAAGCTCATGGCAAGCCGAGAATCGGGAGGCAACTTTGGCGCTTCACCCTTCCAGCACCTGCAGTGCGCTTACTTCGCCAACCAGTCCGCCAGCTCCTCCGTTTGGCTTAATACGGCAATGGGATCGTAATACCAGGAACGTTCTTCCTGCCAGATGTACACTTGATTCTGCTTCACCGCCGCAAGCGAACCCCAGATTGGATCGGCTTTGAGCTTGTCTATCGTCCATTCGTTAACATCCCCGACCGTTAATACAATATAATCGCCCACATAGCCGGCCAATGTCTCCATAGACAATTCCATCCACTGCTTCTCCATCAGTTCCTCCGCTACATCGGCTCTCGGCTTTCTTCCCAATGATTGATAGATGGGTTGTCCTCCGCGGCCAAAATTATCCCCGTAAGCCCAGACGGACTTGTCCCCGAGCTCCAGAATCGTAAAGGTGGCGTCAGGCTGGATGACCGCATCCACGCGCTGCTTGGCGGCCGCAATCCGTTCGTCGTAATCCTTGAGCCATGCATTGGCTTTGTCCTCCAAGCCCAGCAGTTCGCCGAAATAGGCGATCTCTTCATGCGCATTTTTCAGATCGCCGTAGGGAACCGAAATCGTTGGCGCGATTTTATTCATCTGCTCGAACCGTTTCGGATCGTCTGTAGCCGTAATAATCAAATCCGGATCCAATTCCATCATCTTCTCAGGCGACGAATTGCCGTATTCGCCGATATCAGCTACACCTTCAAGCGCCTCTACATAATAGGGATTTTTTAGATGCAGGCCAGGAGTCCCCACCGGAATGGCATCAAGCGCAATCAAGCTTCCTACGTAGTCGTCCGCAATAATACGTTTGGGCGACGTGGGGATCTGGATATCCCCGAACGCCGTCGTAACGGTTTTGGCGTTTTCCTTCTCCTCGCCGCCGTTGTTTCCGCCGCCGCAAGCCGCCAGCAATACCGTCAATAAGACCAGCATTAGCGCTGCCCCCAGGAAGCCGCGTTTTGTTCCCTGTTCTGAACTGCTCCCCGTCAAGTAGACAGTACAA
>NZ_MXQD01000110.1:0-2597 GCF_002165585.1 Paenibacillus sp. MY03
TAGGCGAAGAGGTCTGGAAAGGCCCGCCATAGCAGGTAAAAGCCCTGTAACCGAAAGCAAGCACTCTCCGAGGTGTATCCTGAGTACGGCGGGACACGTGAAACCCCGTCGGAATCCGGCAGGACCATCTGCCAAGGCTAAATACTCCCTGGTGACCGATAGTGAAGCAGTACCGTGAGGGAAAGGTGAAAAGCACCGCGGGAGCGGAGTGAAAAAGAACCTGAAACCGTGCGCTTACAAGAAGTCAGAGCCCGATCAATGGGTGATGGCGTGCCTTTTGTAGAATGAACCGGCGAGTTACGATTACGTGCAAGGTTAAGGTGGAAAGCCGGAGCCGCAGCGAAAGCGAGTCTGAATAGGGCGATTATAGTACGTGGTCGTAGACCCGAAACCGTGTGATCTACCCCTGTCCAGGGTGAAGGTGCGGTAACACGCACTGGAGGCCCGAACCCACGCACGTTGAAAAGTGCGGGGATGAGGTGGGGGTAGCGGAGAAATTCCAATCGAACTCGGAGATAGCTGGTTCTCCCCGAAATAGCTTTAGGGCTAGCCTCGGTTATGAGTGTCGTGGAGGTAGAGCACTGATTGGGTGCGGGGCCCGCCAAGGGTTACCAAGTCTAGTCAAACTCCGAATGCCATTGACATGCTTACCGGGAGTCAGACAGTGAGTGCTAAGATCCATTGTCAAGAGGGAAACAGCCCAGATCATCAGCTAAGGTCCCCAAGTGTGTGTTAAGTGGGAAAGGATGTGGAGTTGCACAGACAACCAGGATGTTGGCTTAGAAGCAGCCACCATTTAAAGAGTGCGTAATAGCTCACTGGTCGAGTGACTCTGCGCCGAAAATGTAACGGGGCTAAACACACCACCGAAGCTATGACATTGCAGCTTGCTGCATTGGGTAGGGGAGCGTTGAATATAGGTTGAAGTCAGACCGTGAGGACTGGTGGAGCGCATTCAAGTGAGAATGCCGGTATGAGTAACGAAAAGACAAGTGAGAATCTTGTCCGCCGAAAGCCTAAGGGTTCCTGAGGAAGGCTCGTCCACTCAGGGTAAGTCGGGACCTAACGCGAGGCCGAAAGGCGTAGTGGAAGGACAACAGGTTGAAATTCCTGTACCACCGTAAGCCGTTATGAGCAATGGGGTGACACAGAAGGGCAGTGACGCGGGCTGATGGAAGTGCCCGTCCAAGCAGTGAGGCTGATTCGTAGGCAAATCCGCGAATCGTGAGGCTGGGCTGTGATGGGGAGCGAAAATTGCAGTAGCGAAGGTCATGTACTCCGGCTGTCAAGAAAAGCCTCTAGCCAGGTGATGGTGCCCGTACCGCAAACCGACACAGGTAGGCGAGCAGAGCATGCTAAGGCGCGCGGAAGAACTCTCGTTAAGGAACTCGGCAAAATGACCCCGTAACTTCGGGAGAAGGGGTGCCTCGGTAGGGTGAATAGCCCGAGGGGGCCGCAGTGAAAAGGCCCAATCGACTGTTTAGCAAAAACACAGGTCTGTGCGAAGCCGTAAGGCGAAGTATACGGGCTGACGCCTGCCCGGTGCTGGAAGGTTAAGGGGAGCGGTTAGGGGCAACCCGAAGCTGTGAACCGAAGCCCCAGTAAACGGCGGCCGTAACTATAACGGTCCTAAGGTAGCGAAATTCCTTGTCAGGTAAATTCTGACCCGCACGAATGGCGTAACGAATTGGGCGCTGTCTCAACGAGAGATCCGGTGAAATTTTAATACCTGTGAAGATGCAGGTTACCCGCGACAAGACGGAAAGACCCCATGGAGCTTTACTGCAGCTTGATATTGGACTTTGGTACGATCTGTACAGGATAGGTGGGAGCCTTTGAAGCCGGAGCGCCAGCTTCGGTGGAGGCGCCGTTGGGATACCACCCTGATCGTATCGGAGTTCTAACCTGGTACCGTGAATCCGGTACGGGGACCGTGTCAGGCGGGCAGTTTGACTGGGGCGGTCGCCTCCTAAAATGTAACGGAGGCGCCCAAAGGTTCCCTCAGAATGGTTGGAAATCATTCGAAGAGTGCAAAGGCATAAGGGAGCTTGACTGCGAGACCTACAAGTCGAGCAGGGACGAAAGTCGGGCTTAGTGATCCGGTGGTACCGAATGGAAGGGCCATCGCTCAACGGATAAAAGCTACCCTGGGGATAACAGGCTTATCTCCCCCAAGAGTCCACATCGACGGGGAGGTTTGGCACCTCGATGTCGGCTCATCGCATCCTGGGGCTGAAGTAGGTCCCAAGGGTTGGGCTGTTCGCCCATTAAAGCGGTACGCGAGCTGGGTTCAGAACGTCGTGAGACAGTTCGGTCCCTATCTGTCGCGGGCGTAGGAAATTTGAGAGGAGCTGTCCTTAGTACGAGAGGACCGGGATGGACGTACCGCTGGTGTACCAGTTGTTCCGCCAGGAGCACCGCTGGGTAGCCAAGTACGGACGGGATAAGCGCTGAAAGCATCTAAGCGTGAAGCCCCCCTCAAGATGAGATTTCCCAGTATGTAAGACCCCTTGAAGACGACGAGGTTGATAGGTTCGGGGTGGAAGCACAGCAATGTGTGGAGCTGACGAATACTAATCGGTCGAGGGCTTATCCTA
>NZ_MXQD01000111.1:0-2797 GCF_002165585.1 Paenibacillus sp. MY03
CTCCACATGACTCGTCCAAGGAATCACAAACACCAATATGAAATAACACACACATTAAGAACCCTTATAATATAAGGGTTCTTTCCTTGTTATACATATATATAAGATACTGAAAATTATAGTCCGACCTATAGTTCGCCCCCAATCCGTCCCCATGAAAAGAGCCGCAGGGATGCTTTCCCATACGGCTCTTTTTTTATGTTACCATCTATATCCATTTATCGTCAAGATGCATTATCCACTCTCATCACGTCCATAAATGGCACCTTTTCCAACTCGCCATTTTTCTGCTCAACGTGAATCAACTTTGTCCTTGAGTCCATCTTTACGATCCGGCCGGTAATTGATCTCTGAAACCATACCTCCAATTGCACCGTCACCTCTTCTTGGTGTGCCTCCACCAGGCGTTCCCCTATTTCCTCCAGCACATATTCGTCCCTTGTCGGCCGTTTAGGCCCTTTATCTCTTGCCATAATTGATCACCCCTTATTAGATTTTAATTGCTGTCCGAGGTTGTTGGTGTAGCTGGTCAGTTTGCTGATGATCTCAGTCCGTAAAGCCTCCCGTACGATCCCAAATCGCTCCTCATACCCGCGGCAAAAATAACGAAAATATAGGATGCCATCATTGGCCTCTTCCTCGACTACTTTGATTCCACGCCGTCTCATCTCTTGCTTAGTCCCGCGAAAATCGGCGCTGATCGCCTGCATGATATACTCCTGGCAGCGTAAAAGCACGTTTTTGAGAGTGATTTGCTTATAGCTTATATCGTCAATGCTTTTTTGCACCATGGTTATAAGATGCGGAAACATGATGTAATCTCGCATCATCTCTAATTCTTCTATGCTGGGCATGCCGGTTAGTGTAGTGGCATTAAGCTGTGACATGTCGTTTTACCTCCTCCACGTCCACGATATTCGATATGTCAAAGATACGGATGGCGTTGGCGGAGAAGCAATGGGCCTTAACACGGCCATCCTTGACGGCTAATACCCTAACGTCCCTGATCGTCACATTACGCTTCTTGTCGATATAGATGAGCTGCACGACCTTGCCGATATACTTCTCCACCTGAACCCACCCCTTAATCGAATGTATGTTCTTATTATATGCAAACATATGTTCGCGATGCAAGGCACAAAAATTCCCGGCTACTAAACACCGGGATTCTCAGATACATACTCAATCAATTCGTTAACATCCTCTAGTTCCAGTGCCTTCATGATCTTATCTAAGTTCTCAGGCGACCATGCTTTTGATTTGTTGGATTCCATATCTAAAATCGTTGGATATCGAATCCCTGTCATTTTTGAAAGTTGGTTTGCATTTATACGCCGTTCAAAAAGTAATTTATCTAGTTTCAATCGTAGCATGTTCAACAACTCCCTTCTTCAGTTCATTATAATACGACTATCGTATATAATCAACTTTATTCGTTACTATATAACGATTATCGTTGACATTGTAACGATTTTCGTATATAATTAAAGTATAGAAAGGAGGTGAGACAAGCACATGAAAGATTGGGTCGGACTCCTAACCGCCATCATCCAACTGGTAACAGCAATCATGCTAATACGGGTGGCAGGGAAGGAAAAGAAAAAAGGAACCAAACGGCGCGAGCGGCGCAAACGTTAAAAGGTTCCTTGGAAGGTCGGGTAGCATCCGGCCTTCCTCCCAATCTTACCACAGGTAAGGCTAAAAATAAACGGGAGATGATCGACATGGAAATGAAATATCAAATGACAATCAGCGCAGATGTAATGAGCGCCATCAACATGGCGTTAGCGGATCGCCGGTATAAACTGGCGGACTGGCTAAAGAGTCAACCAGGCAAAAGCCCATACTGTGAACGAGAGTTGGCTGCGCTGGAGCAAGCGCAAGAGGCGTTAAACAGCGCCCAAAGCACGGAAGAATGATTGAGGGGCTTCGCCCCCTCCTACAATATGCTGGCGAGCTTACGCGGGGAGGTAATGGGGATGAGTGAGCAAACTGAATTCATTTGCGATGAGTGCCAAACGGAAAGTCAGATAAGCGAGTTGCATCGAAATAACAGCAAATATCAATATTGCGATGATTGCGCTCAAGACTATGACGCAGTTAAGAAATAACACAGGCCCTTCGGGGCCTCCGAGGAGGGATAGGACATGCAGACAGCCGCTTTAATCATCAGTATTGCCGCTCTAATCGTAAGCGTCGCGGCGCTGGTTCGCGCAGCCCGGCGCAAATAAAAACAAGCCCGCCGTCCCTCTGGATAGCGGGCTTTGTTGTGGTCAGGAAAATTATCCTTGGCGCTCCCTCGACCGTATCACGGCATACTGTGCTCGGGTCAAGGGCTCATCTGGACGAATTGTTCCGTCGGGGAATCCAGCAAGTGCACCGTCCTTGATCGCATCGCGAAGCGCAGACTCAGCCCAATGGCCGGTGATGTCATCGACAGGTTTGACGGGCTGCTCTGGCTCCGGCTTTACTATCGGTGGATTGATCGCTGCGGCAACGCGTGCTTTAAAATCAATCCATCCCGCCCAGCTGCCGCCGTCGTACATAAGGCGCGGGCAAATCTTGCCGCTCCAGTCATAATGGCGGCGCAGGCGATCAACGCCCCATCCGCGCTCCTTCAACATCTTCGCTACGAGTTCTACGGCTCGGGATAGTGTGACGGCGTAATTGCCACTCTCGCAAATCTCGATCCCGATAGACGTCCTGTTCCCGCTTGCCGCCCCGCTGCCGTCTCCAGCATGCCATGCAGACTCATTAAGTGGCAGAGTCTCCACCGTCTCTTTGTCGTCCAGTACGA
>NZ_MXQD01000112.1:0-388 GCF_002165585.1 Paenibacillus sp. MY03
CGATCCGCAAGGGCATCTTCTATGATGAGTCGCTGGCAGGCAAGCATATTCATCTGCACGATGCAGAGAACAACCATACGTATATCGGGCAGCTCAATGAGAATGCTCCGGCGGCAACGGCGCCGGGGGTTCCAACGAATGTGATGGCCGAAGCGGGCGACGGGCAGGCAACGATTACATTCACGGCGCCAGAGGATGACGGGGGAGACGCGATTACGGGATATACCGTGACCGCCACTCCCGGCGAGACGATCATGAGCGGTACGGCTAGTCCGATCGTCTTTACCGGCCTGACCAACGGCACGACATACACCTTTACGGTGAAAGCGGTGAATAACGCGGGAAGCAGCTTTCCTTCCTCCGCATCCAATGCCGTAACGCCAAGCGG
>NZ_MXQD01000113.1:0-793 GCF_002165585.1 Paenibacillus sp. MY03
AAGCGGTGAATAACGCGGGAAGCAGCTTTCCTTCCTCCGCATCCAATGCCGTAACGCCAAGCGGGGCTATTCTCGGGTTGGTTACGCCGGTATTTACCGAGGTTGAGGATGCGAATTTCAAGCTAGGCGTACTCATTGAAGGCGAGGATTTCACCTTGCAGGAAGGCGGAACCGTAACGATTGCCGACCGGGGGCAGTCGCATACAACGGGAAATCCGCTTGGGAACATGTTTTTGAATTGGGATAAAACCGGTCATTTGCTGGGGTGGGAATTTAACGTTCCGGAATCCGGCGTCTATCGGATCGGGATGAAATATTCCTCTTCTACGCTCACTTCGGTCAGGGATCTTCAGGTAGATGGAGGGACGACGTATCGATTCCATTACCCAAGGACGCTCGGGGGGTGGAGCGACTATGACCAGGCATTGCTGCAGGACGCCGAGGGCAATGATCTGCTGTTCGAGCTTGCGGCAGGCACTCATACCATTCAAATGATGAATATAACGTCAGGCCTTAATCTGGATTACATCGTCCTGCACAAGATGGGCGATGATCCAACCGACCCGTTGACCAGCGGGACGGCAAGCCTGACGGGAACCCAAGCAACCGTACAAGCGGGCAGCGATCTGGCGTTGACCGTTGGCGTCTCGGAGCTCGAGGGCAGCTTTACGGGGCTTGATGTCATCGTCGATTATGATCCCGACGTGCTGTCGTTCGACACGATTACGGATGGCGCATCGACTTCGCTGGCGGAATCGGCCATCGAGCTGCTGGAGCCGAATTATGCGGTCGC
>NZ_MXQD01000114.1:0-340 GCF_002165585.1 Paenibacillus sp. MY03
GATCGGCGATTGAGGTGCTGCAGCCGAAGTATGCGATTGCAAGCGCCGTCCAGACAACGCAAGGCAAACTGCGAGTGATCATGTTCACGCAGGATGAGCAGGATGCGATCCAGGCTGCAAGCCCGTTATTCAAGCTGCATGCTACAGTGAAGGAAGATGCGGCGCCGCGAGAAACAATCGTCACGCTGGAGCAGTTCGAAGCGTCGTTATTCGACGCAGCGATAGAGATAGACACAAGCTCGGCCAGCTACTCGTTCGCTGTGCGCCTGGCAGACAACGGCGCGCTGGAAACAGCGATTGCCAATGCGAGACTTCTTCACTCGCAAGCGACGGAAGGCAC
>NZ_MXQD01000115.1:0-566 GCF_002165585.1 Paenibacillus sp. MY03
CAGCGATAGAGATAGACACAAGCTCAGCCAGCTACTCGTTCGCTGTGCGACTGGCAGACAACGGCGCGCTGGAAACAGCGATTGCCAATGCGAGACTTCTTCACTCGCAAGCGACGGAAGGCACGCTTCCGGGACAATACGCTGCAGGCTCCAAGACGATACTGGAGGGCGCAATCCTCTCTGCGGCCGAGGTGAGCGAGGACGTGCTGGCGACGCAAGCGGAAGTGGATGCGGCGCTGCAAGCTCTGAATGCCGCGATCACTGCGTTTCATCAGTCTGTCATCCCTGGCGTAATCGTAGACAAGACAGTGTTGGCCGGGAAGCTGGCTTCCGCTCAGAATCGGTACGATAAAGCGGAAGAAGGCAACAAGGTCGGACTGTATGAATCAGGCTCGCGACAAGCGTTGAATGACGCGATTGTCGCAGCAAACGGTGTGTACACGCTTGGAAGCGCTACTCAGGCTCAAGTCAATCAAGCCGTCACGACGCTGGATGAGGCAGTGTCTGTCTTCGCCGGCAAGATCGTAACTCTGGTGCCTGGCGCTACATCGGTTTCAATCAGGGAT
>NZ_MXQD01000116.1:0-1881 GCF_002165585.1 Paenibacillus sp. MY03
GAGGCTGTCTATTCACTGTAGATAAGAACGAGTTGCGTGCTGGAATGGGGAAATTTTGTGCTGGAGGGAGCCGCTGAGTGGGATGATCGGAGGGCTGGGGAGTCGGATTCTACTTAGTAACTAATGGCATTTCGACGTCGAATAAACCCAGGTCTTTGAGGAAGTAGCTTCCTCAACGTGAGTTTCAAATTAACGACCATGGCAGCCAAGTAACCTTTAAGCTGCAACGCTTTTCGGCTTTTCGTTAAGGGTCTCTCTAAACCACAGTCATTCTTCAATTCTTGGTTCTTTCGTTCAACCAGCATGCGCTGTTTGCGATCTAATTTGCCGCTAATCGTAGCGTTGTAATCCTTGGCAGCCTCGTACACTTCATAATAGTCACTGTGAAATACCCGGCGCTCTGCTTTTCCTGTTGTACACGCCGAGCGTAAGGGGCAACTTTCACAGTCTGTCTTTTCAAAATAGTATTGCCAACCGCTGCTTTGAGGAATATGACGCTTTTTTACGGTATCCTTTTCGTTCGGACAAGTGTAGCAGTCCTTTTCCTTGTCATAGCTAAATCGGGCGAGGTCGTATCCCTTTGAGGGGTGACTGCCCAGAATGACAGGGGCTACTACAGGGATACCAATAGTGGCAAGCATAGTGCGCTGCAACCCGTGGCCGTAGGCGGTGTCACCTAACATGGCGCGTGGCGAAATTTCGAAAAAGCTTTGTACTTCTTTGGCCATTGCGTACATAGCTTCTCTGTCATGTTCATTCGCAGGTACGGCGTTTACATTCAGCACAACGGAGCTGGTCCCACACAAATTTTGTAGTTTGTAGCCACATGTGACGGTGGATGTATTCTTTCTCCCGACTCGAGCGTGCGGGTCAACAGCGCTCATAAGACGATCCTTTGCTCTTTCATGGCTCGGGATTTTTTCAAACACAATCTCTTGTTCGGTTTGGTTCCGCGCAGAGTCAATCGGGTCGCCATCAGTCGGCGGTACAGGTCGGCTGTTCTGCTCTAAAATGTCCTGCAAAATGCGTTGCAAATGCTGAGAAGTCTCGCGCTCTTTTTCCGTGAGTTCTTTTTGCAACAAAGCAGACACATCCTCGAGTTGAAACCATTGAAGCAAACCATAAGCTTGTGCCACCAACTTGCTGAAAGCGAGCATGTGACCAGCAGTAGATGGTTGTACGGAGGTACGAGCGTAGAGTCCATCGGTCTCAACCGAAGCGAGTGCGAGTTGGTATATCGCACGATGGCTACGTTTTAAATGTTGAAGGACCCGGATCATAGCATGTTGAATCAAGCGATAGGTGCGCGGCTTCGAGAGTGCGGGATTTGAGGCAAACGAGTCGATGATCCATTTCTCCGAGTGATCGCCCCAAAGGCCATGGCTGTACATTTGGGCAAGAATGTAGAAGTGGCAGGCTTTAAACATGGCGGTTCCCATACGTGAGCGGTCCAAGCCAATCGTACTGTGATCAAACCCAAAGAAGTCGACGGGCAAGCCTAAGAAACGCTTAATGAACAAGTCGCTAATTATGCGCTCTTCCACCTGGCGGTCGGAAAGACCGTAGTATATCTGAATGAGATGGACTTTAAGCTTCAGTGAAGGCGCATACGGGTGCTGTCCGCGCCCCGAGTAGAGCACGGAGCACAATGAATCTGCAAAAGAAAAGTCTATCTTCTTCTCTAAGTGACTCCAAAAAGGATGCTCAGGAAGCTTGGAGTATACCATCATATCTGCAAAAGACATTTGATCGAACTCTTTGTAACGCACACGTCTATTCAACACAGCACAAACCCCCGGCCCAAGTATATCTTCCATTATACCTGGGTTCGGGGGGGATGGACTATGGAATTTCAGTTTTTCACAATGAATAGACAGCCTC
>NZ_MXQD01000117.1:0-1673 GCF_002165585.1 Paenibacillus sp. MY03
TGAACTGCTCCCCGTCAAGTAGACAGTACAAAAAAATAAAGATCTATGAAGCGGCCTTAGCCCTATATTCAATGGGACTGAGGCCGTTTAGTTTTTTCTGTAATCGTTCGTAATTGTAAAAGCGGATATAATCATCAATGTCGTTCTTTAGCTGTTCAAAGGTCTGGTATTTATGTAAATAGTACTTTTCACATTTCAACGTTCCCCAAAAGGATTCCATAGGTCCATTATCAATACAACGCCCAACTCGTGACATGCTCTGCTTTAGCTTTGCCTTATCCAACATTCTCTTAAAACCCGGAGACGTGTACTGGAAGCCCCGATCACTATGAAGGAGCGCTTTGCTCTTTGGTGCTGCCTTTAGCGCCAACTTTAATGTTTTAAACACGAGCGGATTATTATTGGAATGCCCCAGTACATAAGAAACAATCGATTTATCATGAAGGTCGAGAATTGCGCTTAAATAGGCTTTCTGACCATGGCCATACTTAAATTCAGTGACGTCCGTCAGCCACTTTTCGTTCGGTGCTTCCGCCTGAAACTGACGGTTTAATACGTTCTCAGCAACATGTTGCGGCGTAGAATGCTCATATTTCTTTTTCTTCCTACGAATAACGGATTGAATCCCTTTTATCTTCATCAGACGATACACGCGTTTATGGTTAATCTGCTTCTCCGTTTGTCGACGCATATGCAGCGTCAATTGACGGTAACCGAAGGTGCCTTCAACCTTCTCATACAATGCCATCATGACCGCCGTCAGGTCCTGGTTCTCCAATTGACGTTGGCTAGGCTTGTGATTGAGCCACTTGTAATAACTTGACCTTGGAATCCCTGCAACCTTGCACAGAAGCTGTATGCTAAGCGATTCTGCCTGCTGCACGGCTTGGATAGCGAGGTAAATGTTTTCCTGTCGATGCCCGCTTAGCGACGCCTCCTTTGAAACTCCTGTAACTTTTTTAAAAAAGCATTCTCCGCCCGAAGCCGCTCATTTTCGTACTCCAGTTTCTTCATGGCGAGCTTTTGCTGATCGGCCTCGGTTAGCTCTTCAGGTGCCTTCGTGCGCCCTCTACCATCGCGTAAAGCGTTCTCGCCATCTGCTTCGTACTTCTTTACCCAACCATAAACTTGCTGATAAGAAACGTGATACTTTTCAACTGTTTTTTGATAGTTTCGATTTTGCGAAAGGCAATACATTACGATGTCCATTCGTTCTTCCCAAGTCGTTTTCCGTCCCTTTGTCATAGCGGCTCCGCCCCCGTTCTTATACGGTCTTAGACCGCTATGACTATTATACTTCTTAATCCAGTTTCGGAGTTGAGTACGGCTTGCCATACGGTACTTCCTTATGATTTCATTCTGTGAGTACTTTCCAGATAGATAATCTTGAACCGCCTGAAGTTTAAGTTCCGCTGAGTAGCTCTTATTCTCTGCACGACATGCTAGACCTTCGACTCCGTACAGTTTATAACGACGTTGCCATTCCTTTAAAGTACTGACGTTAATGTTATATTTACAGGCGATCTCATTACGTGATCCCTGTCCTGCTTCATGCTCCTTCAAAATGGCTAATTTCTCTTCCACACAGTACTCATTTATTTTGGACATGAAAAAACTCCCCTTGATAAACAGGTTTTATTATTTCACCTGTCTACCTAAAGGGGAGCATATCA
>NZ_MXQD01000118.1:0-1604 GCF_002165585.1 Paenibacillus sp. MY03
GCATTATCCGTAATTTCGATCCGGGCTGCGGCGCCTGGACCAACGGCTTGATAAATATCAGCGTAGTACAGATAGTAGTCTCCTTCGAAATTGAAGCCTCGTACATATCCAGGCACTGAAAAACGGTCAAAGCCAATTTCAACCGCGGTGTGTGGACTCCAGAGACCTGTTCCTGCATATCGAGTGTACTCGACCATGCCTTCACTCGTATCCGTCATTCGGTACAAGCCGTCAGAGTCGGTTGCATTGCCTGGAATAGGCCCACTCTTGACCCAGAACTGCTTCAGCATCGGAGTTGAACGCCAACGTTGTGCATTATTAGGGTCTCTCATGCCTGTTGATGATTTGTCCAATGACAAGATAGGGCTATCGTTAGAAGCGATCTTATAGAAGTTTGTAAAAGTCTTTGTCGGAGTATACCAGAATGGCGAACCTG
The DNA here is from genome assembly GCF_002165585.1 of Paenibacillus sp. MY03. NCBI lineage: Bacteria > Bacillati > Bacillota > Bacilli > Caryophanales > Paenibacillaceae > Paenibacillus > Paenibacillus sp. MY03. The sequence continues at coordinate 437 of NZ_MXQD01000118.1, forward strand.
TAAAAACATCTGCTTTTTCCGGTCTGGAATACCCATTTCCGTCAAGGTAGTGCCATATTCCTTTAACTTGCCAGCCATCGGTTGTCGACATCAGCTCATCGTACGCATTGTCCTGATGTTCTGCCGGCCAATAAATATAATAATGCTCATAAAACTCGGTATGTGTCTCGGAGTCTGTTACATAGATTCTTTTCGCCGGGGATCCAATTTCGATTCCCTTGCCATAAGGCAACTCATTCACAGCGGCAACTTGAGGCGTAACGCCATTATCCGGACTGACCGTCCCCCTTCCCACTGGAACGGCAGTTGATAACGGCGTACCCGCAGTTTCATCTGCCAACGTTTGACGATAAAGCATCGTCGGACCCAGGTCGCCGAAGTCGAAAGTGCCATCTGTTGATACAATGAGTTCAGCGCCTTCTCCCAAGCCATCAGGCGCAGACCATCCGAGCTGCGCGTTGCCGCCTGACACGCTCGCGGGATTCACGTCGAGATCCTTGTCGATCTTCTCGGTGCTAATGACGATATTGTCAAAGTAACGATTTTGATCCTGCAAAGATCCGCTGTTCCAATAGTGCTCGAACAGGACCGCATTAATGCCGTAGGCATCATAATTGCCCATCCAATTCATATCCGTCTTGCTGGCTTGAAGCGTATTATTGATCCAGTATTCAAACACGCCATTGGCTTGACCGGCGTCATTCAGCTTGATATGAACTTCAATGCTGTACCACTTGCCAACGTAATCAGAACTGAAGATAGGGGTAAGGCCCTTCTTGATGCCCAGCCAACGAAGATTGTTAAAGTCATTGTATTTCGTGGTCATCAGATTGCCTGCTTCATCCGTCCCCGAAGCGGGGTCGAGCAGCAGATAATCCTTGTCCGGATTATTCGGCGTGCTATTGCCGCTCCATACATGACCGATGAACGGCTGCGCCCAATTGGATGTCAGCGAAGTGACACGGGACAGCTTGTCGCCTCCGCCGCCTATCCAGTTCTCATCATGCTTCAAATACATGCGATAATAAATTTCACGAATGATTTCCCCGTCGCGTGAAACAGGCGATATATAGGGATCCGGTGTTTTGCCGAATGCAACCTTCATGCCTCCCGCTCCAGTAGCACCTTGTTTGAAGGCGCCTTTCACAGCGGTCGATCCTCCCCATCC
>NZ_MXQD01000119.1:0-1577 GCF_002165585.1 Paenibacillus sp. MY03
TCAGACTGTTGAATAACCTCATTTATGCGGCAGGGGTTTGAGTTACGGAACGACATTTGGTGTTAATTGGTAAAAATAGCGCGTGTCCATGTTGTAGACCGCCAACGTGCGCCTCCTTTCGAGCCAGATGCCGTGCAATTTTCTTCAGATTTTGGGAAATTGCCGTCATCAAAGACTGCTCCCGCATTTTGTTTATCCCGCGGAGCCTGCTTCGACGATAGCCATGAAGATTTTTTGCATCTGCAAAGCTTCGCTCAATCGTTTGGGCACGAAGTCTATACAGTGCTTCACCTTCTGGGCTTTTGCGGTTAATCATCACTTGTTCTTTATGCTCTTCCCAAATATGACGCTGAATCTTACGTTGCTTATTTTCGGCCTGCGTGCACTGTGGCAACATCGGACATGAAGCACAACTATTGGGGGCGGAAACGTATTCCCGGTAACCTGCACGATTCGTGGTGTAGTAGCTCAGTTGTTGTCGGGCTGGACAAATGTAAACATCTTGTTCCGAATCGTAGATGAAGTCACTCTTTGCCAATAGTCCCGGTGTGCTGCTTGCCTGTCGATAGTTGATGACCGGGAAAATATTCATCTCCAATGTTTTTTTGCAAATGTAGGGCGTCATATAGCCGGAGTCCAGTAACACGGCCTCTAATGTTGTATCAAAACCAAAGGTTTGGATTTGGCGTTGCAGTCGCTCGAGATAGACGGTGGAATCGTTCACGTTGCCAGATGTCACATGAACGTCTGTGATGATATTGAATTTGTGATCCACGGTGCGATGGTCGAGATAATGGAACCCTTCTGGCTTATTGCGGCGATTCATAAAACCACAATCCGGATCTGTTGTACTGACTTTATGTTTGGTGACTTCCACCTCCTCTTTCGGAGCTAAAGGCTTTTTTTCGTGAAGTTCTCGATCCTCGTTCACGGCTTGATGAAGTTCTTCCAGATACTCGTGAGGCGTCTTCTCGATGACCTGCACGGTATAGGCGTTATTGTTGGCATCGGCTCGAACATGCGTCGAATCGGTAATGAGTACGCGGCCTGCCACCATGTGGTGTTGCATCGCTAAACGCACAACTTCTTCAAAAATCTCCTGAAACAGGTTCGTTCCCGCAAAACGGTTGTTTCGGTTAAAACTGATCGTTGAATGGTCGGGTACCTTGTCTACGAAACGCAGTCCCAAAAACCAGCGGTACGCCGCATTAGGAAAGATCTCTTTTTCTAATTGGCGCTCAGAACGAATATTGAAGAGGTAACCAATGAGCATCATTTTGAACAGGACGATGGGATCGATAGGTGGTCTTCCCGTTGTTGCTGTGTAATAGGGACGCGTTAACTCGGTAATAAAGGAGAAATCGACATGGTCGTGAATGACTCGAAGAAGATGATCTTGAGGCACCAATTGTTCCACACAAACCAGTTCCATTTGATAATCGGTTGAAGAGTCTGACTTATTGGTGTTCCGCACGATAACCACACCTTTCGAGTACAATTTATCACCTATATTATAACAAATTAACGCGTTAATTTGATGAACGATTTAAAGATTGGTGGGTTTCTCAACAGTCTGA